>DASTGL010000049.1:0-21209 GCA_035719145.1 Solirubrobacterales bacterium | reverse complement strand
ATCGGCAGGTGGCCGGTCCGCTCGAAGATCTCCAGCCGCGAGTGGGGGATCAGGCGGTGGTACCCGAGGGCGCCCTCGACCGGGACGATCTGGTCGTTCAGTCCCCAGACGACCATCGTCGGGATTTCGATTTCCGGTAGCCGCTCGCGGGTGTCGTAGCCCCAGATCTTCGTCAGGGCGTCGTGGAAGCCGGGTGCTTGGAGCCCCGGACGCACCTGCTCGGCGAGCAGCTCCGGCCGCAGCTTGTTCGGGTTGCGGAAGAGCCGGCCGAAGGCGAGCTTGCGGCCCCGCGGACGCGTCCAGTAGATGCGCCGGTCGCCGCTGAGGAAGGGCAGCGCTGCTTTGACGATGCGACCGGTCGCGTTGAAGGCCCGGCCCTCCCACTCGGCGAAGCTGATCCCGGCGGCGGAGATCAGAACCAGCCGCTCGAAGCGCTCCGGCTCCTCGATCACCGCCTCGGTCGCGATGAAGCCGCCCATCGAGTTGCCGACCAGCGCCGCCGCCTGGTCGATGCCGAGTCGCTCGCAGAAATCGTGGATCAGCCGCCCGTAGTTGGCCATCGAGATCTCCCATGACGGCATCGGGCTGTCGCCGAACCCGGGCAGGTCGAGCGCGATCGCCCGGTGGGTGCGACCGAAGTAGGGGAGGTTCTCGAGCCAGTTGCGCCAGCAGCCGGCAATGCCGTGGACGAAGACGATCGGCTCGCCTTCGCCGATCTCGACGTAGTTGACCGCCTCGGCGCCGGGCAGGTCCACCTGGTGCAGGTGCTGCCGCCAATCGATCTTCAGCCACTCCGGGTCCGGGTTGCCGTAGTCGGGGCCGGGGAAGGCGGGCAACGGCTGACGTTCGGGCTCAGGCATAGCCCATCCTTTCCAGCACCGGGATCTCGCGGATCTGCGGCGGTTGCAGGTGGTCCCAGAGGATGCCGCGCGGGCGCGGATGCTGGCGGTCGATCTCGATCACCGCGCGCGGCGTCGCGATCAGGTCGCAGGGGAGGTCGTGGTCGGTGACCATCAGGTGCTGGCGGAGGATCTGGATCGGATGGACGGTGGTCGCAACTGTCGTGTGCTCGTCGATCTTGCCGGCGGCGCTGAGGATCCCGTACTCGAGGTCGTGGTAGCCGCCGCCTTTGCCGACCCGGGCGCCGCTGAGGTTGACCGCGACCGAGCCGCTCAAGACGAAGTCGATCTCCGGCAGGTCGTCGAGGGCGACGACGCGGCCGTGCTTCAGCGCCCCCTTGATCGTCGCTGCCTCTTTCATCGCCGCCTTCGAGAGCTGCTTGGGTTCCAGCACCCGGAACGGGTGGGGATCGCGCAGCCGCGGCACCGCCATGATCATCGTCTTGCCCTCTTCGAGGGCGATCCGGCGGGCATGGGTCTGCGGCGAGTCGGGATTCGCCTTGATCACCCGCGCCCGCTTCCAGAGCCGGTGTCCGGCGAGCTTCTCGGCCGCGAGTTTGGCGCCGGCGAAGTTAGGGATGCGGCCCTCCGCCCCCGGAAACCGGGAGACGCCCTCTCTTTCCATCGCCGCCCAGACTTCCTTGCGGACCTCGTCCTTGGTGCGCATCGCCCGCGAAAGATATCCGCCGCCGCTGCCGATAGAACCAGGCACATGCCAAATTGCAGGGGAGAGCAGCCGCTTGAGCGAATTATCCGAGTGCCTAGACTCTGTGCGAGGGCACAGGTAATCGAGCGAGAGCGGTCCAGTCGGGATGCGTAAGAGAACTTCGATAGTGGTGATCATCGCCGCGGCGCTGCTGGTCGTCGTGGTCGGCGTCGCCTACGCCTACGACAGCTCGCAGAAGGACAAGATCGCCGACGGCGTCACCGTCGGCGGGGTCGACGTCGGCGGCATGAGCGAAGAAGAAGCCGCCGCCGCGGTGCGCCGCAAGCTGCTCTCGCCGCTCCGCCACGCGCTCGTCGTCAGCTACGACGGCCAGACCTGGAAGCTTCCCGGCAAGCAGCTGAAGATCCGCGCCGATATCGAGTCGGCGGTCGAAGAAGCCGTCGAAGCGAGCCAGGAAGGCGGCTTCCCGGGCCGCCTCGTCCGCTACGTCAGCGGCGGCGAAGTCGACGAACAGATCACCCCGCAAGTCGCTTACTCGCAGCGGGCGATCAA
The DNA here is from genome assembly GCA_035719145.1 of Solirubrobacterales bacterium. Taxonomy (GTDB): domain Bacteria; phylum Actinomycetota; class Thermoleophilia; order Solirubrobacterales; family 70-9; genus VAYN01. The sequence continues at coordinate 19,091 of DASTGL010000049.1, read as the reverse complement.
CCGCTTCGTCCGCCACGTCGCCGAAGAAGTCGACCGCGAACCGCAGAACGCCGACGTCGAACCGACCCCCGACTCGCTCGAAGTGGTCGCCGGCAAGGACGGGCGCAAGCTGCGCGACAACCTCCTGGAGAAAAAGCTCAAGGCCGCGGTCCTGAACGCCAACGCCCCGCACAAGATCGTCGCCGCCGTTCACTCGACCAAGCCGGAAGTGACGAAGAGCGAGGTTGCCGCCCAGTACCCGTCCTACATCACCGTCGACCGCGGCACCTTCACCCTGCGCCTCTGGCAGCACCTGAAGCTGGCCAAGGAATACACCGTCGCCGTCGGGATGGAAGGCCTGGAAACGCCGGAAGGCCTCTACGCGATCCAGGAAATGGAAGAAAACCCGGTCTGGCACGTGCCAGACTCCGCCTGGGCCGGCGACCTCGCCGGGCAGACGATCCCGCCGGGGCCCGCCGATCCGATCAAGGCGCGCTGGATGGGGATCTACGAAGGTGCCGGGATCCACGGCACCGAAGAGACCTATTCGCTCGGTCACGCCGAATCCCACGGCTGCATCCGGATGGCGATTCCCGACGTCGAAGAACTGTATGACCTGGTCGAAGTAGGAACCCCGGTTTACATCGGGAACTAGTCGCGCGCAGGACGACGGGCGGCGGGGACGAATCAACGTCCCGTGAACTGGGATCAGGCGCTAGCCAGCTACGACCGCGATCTGCGGGCGCGGGGCTCCGCCGAGCGGACGCGGCGGGCCTATGGCGTGGATCTGGGCGGATTTGCCGAGTGGGCGGGGGAGCAGGGCCTGGCGCCGACCGAGGTCCGCCACCGCGACGTGCGGCGCTACGGCGCCGGCCTCTCCAACGCCGGGGCGGCGCCGGCGACCGTCGCCCGCAAGCTGGCGGCGATCCGCGGCCTCTACGGCTACCTCGTCCGCACCGAGCGCGCCGGCTCCAACCCGGCCGAGCTCGTCTCCAGTCCCAAGCGGGGCGAGAAGCTGCCGAACGTCCTCACCACCGAGCAGATGCGCACGCTGCTGGAGCGGATCCCGGCGCGGACGCCGCTGGAGCTGCGCGACCGGGCGATGCTCGAGCTCGCCTACTCCTGCGGGCTGCGCTGCGAGGAGATCGTCAACCTCAACGAGGGCTCGCTCGATTTCGAGACCGAGCAGCTGCGGGTCCTCGGCAAGGGCTCGAAGGAGCGGCTGCTGCCGGTCGGCGAGCCGGCCCAGCGCGCGCTGCGCCGCTACCTCGACAAAGGGCGCCACGCCCTCGTCGTCGACCGCGGCGAGCAGGCGCTCTTCCTCTCGAAGAGCGGCCGGCGCCTCTCCAACTCCGACGTCACCCGCCGCCTCGGCCTCTGGACCCGCGAGGCAGCGCTGGCGGCCGGCGTCTCCCCACATTCACTTAGGCATTCCTTCGCAACTCATCTGCTCGAGGGCGGCGCCGATCTGCGTACGATTCAGGAGTTGCTGGGTCACGCGTCGATCTCGACCACCCAGGTTTACACCCGAGTCGACGCCGCCAGGCTCCGCGACACTTACGCCGCCAGCCACCCCCGCGCATGAGCCAAACCGCCGCATACGAACGTAGGATCACCTGATGGAAACGGGGGTGAAAGAGGTTGAGCTGCGCGACCTGTGGCGCCGCTACAAGGACCAGGGCGACGACACCGCCCGCGAGCGGCTCGTCGTCGCCTACTCGCCGATGGTCAAATTCGTCGCCGGCCGGCTTGGCGCCGGGCTGCCCTCGCACGTCGAAGACGCCGACCTGATCTCCTATGGCCTGGTCGGCCTGATCGGGGCGATCGAGCGCTTCGAGCCCGAGCGGGGGATCAAATTCGAGACCTTCGCGATGACCCGGATCCGCGGCGCGATCATCGACGAACTGCGCTCGCTCGACTGGGTGCCGCGTTCGGTCCGCTCGCGCGCCCGCGAAATCGAACAGGTGCAGGCGAAGCTCGAGCACGAGCTGCAGCGGGCCCCGACCGAGGCCGAGCTGGCGAGCAAGCTCAACATGACCGAGGAAGAACTGCAGAGCGCGCTGCTGGAGATCGCCAACTCCTCGGTCTACGCGCTCGACGAGCTCTGGACCGTCTCCGACTCCTCCGGCGACCAGGTCTCCCTGCTCGACACGATCGCCGACGAGGGCGCCGCCGACCCGCAGGAGGCGCTGGCGACGACCGAGGTCAAGGACCGCCTCACCGAGGCGATCGGCGGGCTGCCCGAGCGCGAGCAGCTGGTCGTCGCCCTCTACTACTACGAGAACCTCACCCTGCGTGAGATCGGCGAGGTTCTCGGCGTCACCGAGTCGCGGGTCTCGCAGCTGCACACGAAGGCCGTGATGCGGCTGAAATCGCATCTGCAGCAGGGCTGAGCCGGTGGGGGCGGTCGGCCGCCCGTTGCTACCTTGGACCGGCATGAGCGCCGAGGCCACCTGCGCGATCTGCGGCCGGACGATCCTGGCCGGCGAGCGCGTTCTCGGCTTCGTCGACGGCGAAGACGAGCAGGCGGTCTGCGAGCTCTGCACCGCGCGGGCCGAGTGGCTCGGCTGGCGCCCGGCGGGCGAGCCCGAGCCGGAGCGTCCGGCGAACGGCCACGAGGGCCGCTGGCGGCTGCGCAGCCTCCTGCGGCGCCGGGAGCGACGGCCAGGTGCGCCCGCGCCCGGACCCGTTGAGCCTCCGACTCCGGAGCCCGCGCCCGAGTTGGAACCGGATCCACGGCCCGAGCCGGAGGCTCCGAAGCGCCGGCAGCGCCCGGCGCCGCCGCTGGACGCCACGGCGCCCTCTCCCTTCGAGCGCGCCGTCGCCCGCTTCAACTCCGGCGAGGGAGGCCGGACCGTCGCCGGGCTCACCCGCACCCTCGGCAGGCCCTTCGCCTCGGTCGGCGCCGCCGCCGGCCAGCCGCAGGAGATCCGCATCACCGTTGCCTGGGAGCTCTCCTGGTACCAGTGGGGCGTCGACATCGGCGACGAGCTGCGTCCCGTCTTCCAGATCGACAAGGGTCGCGAGATCGACCAGCTCGACCACGCGGCGCGCCAGTGGAACGCCTCGGTCGGCGAGGACGGCCGGCTGACGCTGGCCGAGCGGGCCGGGCAGCGATGAGCCGGGTCACGGTCAACGTCGACGGCGGCGCCCGCGGCAACCCCGGCCCGGCGGCGATCGGCGTCGTCCTCCGCGACGGCAGCGGGACGGTGCTGGAGGAAGTGGGGGAGACGATCGGCGAGGCGACCAACAACGTCGCCGAGTACAAGGCGCTGCTGCGGGGGATCGAGCTGGCCGCCGACCACGGCGCCACCGAGCTCGAGCTGATCGGCGACTCGGAGCTGGTCGTGCGGCAGGTCGAAGGCCGCTACAAGGTGAAAAACGCCGGCATGAAAGAGCTGCACACAGAGGTGAAGCGCGCCCTCGCGAACTTCGATTCCTGGTCGATCGACCACGTGCGCCGGGCCGAGAACGCCGACGCGGACCGGCTCGTCAACCAGGCCCTGGACGGGGTGCTCGATGGCTGAGGAGGGAGCCGGCGCCGAGTTCGAGCCGATCGATCCCGGCGTCGACATCGGCCACGTCCACCTCAAGGTCGCCGACGTCGACCGCGCCCTGGAGTTCTACTGCGGCATCCTCGGCTTCGAGCTGATGCAGCGCTGGGGCGAGGACGCCGCCTTCGTCTCCGCCGGCGGCTACCACCACCACATCGGCCTCAACTCCTGGTCCTCGAAAGGCGGTTCGCCGCCGCCGCCGGGGACGACCGGCCTCTTCCACACGGCGATCCGCTACCCGACCCGTCGCGCCCTTGCCGACGCCCTGCGGCGCCTCAGCGAGGCCCGCTGGCCGCTCGAAGGAGCCTCCGACCACGGCGTCAGCGAGGCGCTCTACCTCGCCGACCCCGACCGCAACGGCGTCGAGCTCTATTGGGACCGCCCGCGAGAGCAGTGGCCGATGGCCCCGGACGGCGAAGGCGTGCAGATGGGCACGATGCCGCTGGACCTCGACGACCTGATCTCCGAGCTGCGCGCCTGAGCGCGGGCGCCGCAGAAAAAGACGCGGCGCGGAGGAGGAGCGTCAGGCAACCGTGGCCAGGGAAAAACGACGGTGCCGAAACGGGGAAAGGGCTCTTCCTCTGCGCCGCGTCGGGGGATGGATCAATGTGGGAACGGAGCTTAGCTACCCAGAAGTGGGTAGGTCAAACCGGTGCATCTAAATTTATTTGCGGGAGATGTCACCCGGGCTTTGCGCCCATTTCGAGGGTGCTGGTGCTCCGACCGCAGCCGCCCCTAGTCTTGCGCGCCCTTGTACGACACCGCTCAGCACCCGACCGGCGGCAAATCCCGGTCCCGGCCGCTTCCTGATTGGCCCGACACGCGGCCGTTGCGTGCCTGGCAGCACGAGGCGACGGAGGCGGTGCGGGCGCATACGGGCTCGAGCTTCCTGGCCTCGGCGACGCCGGCGGCCGGCAAGACCACTTTCGGTCTCCACATCGCCCACCGGATGTTGAGCGCCGGGTTCGTCTCCCGCGTCGTCGTCGCCGGCCCGACCACCCACATCTGCCGCCAGTGGGCGGCCGACGCGGGCCGCTACGGCATCGACCTCGAGCCGAACCGGCCCAACTCGGACGGGCCCGAGTCAGCCGACTTCCACGGCGTCGCCCTCACCTACCAGACGATTGCCGCCGGGCCGGAGACGCATCGGCTGGCGGCTGGACGTCGCCCGACCCTGCTGATCGCCGACGAGCCGCACCACATGGGCGATTTAGCCGCCTGGGGACTGCAGACCCGTAAGGCCTTCGACGGCGCCCGCTTCCGCTTGCTGCTCTCCGGCACGCCGTTCCGCTCCGACAACTCGGCCATCCCCTGGGTCGCCTACGACGAGGACGGCCTCAGTCAGGCCGATTACGTCTACGGCTACCCGCAAGCGCTGCGCGACCGGGTCTGTCGCCCGATCACCTTCCTGCCCTACGACGGCGAGATGGAATGGGTCTCCGACGGGCGCCTGCGCAGCGCCGACTTCGACCTCGCCCTGCCGGCGGTCGAGGCGGCGCGGCGTCTGCGGACCGCGCTGAGCCCCGAGGGCGAGTGGATGGGGGAGGTCTTGCGCGACGGCGACGCCAGGCTGAGCGAGGTCCGGGCGGAAGGCCACCCCGACGCGGGCGGACTCGTCATCGCCTCCGACCAGGACCACGCCCGGGCGATCGCGGCGCGGCTGGCCTCGATCTCGGGGGAGCAGCCGGAGCTGGTGATGAGCGACGAGCCCGGCGCCAGCCGCCGGATCGCCGATTTCGCCGCTTCCGACCGGCGCTGGCTGGTCTCGGTCCTGATGGTCTCCGAGGGCGTCGACATCCCGCGCCTGCGGGTCGGTGTCTACGCGACGGCGGCGCGGACCGAGCTCTTCTTCCGCCAGGTCGTCGGCCGCTTCATCCGCGCCACCCCGCAGCCGCGCCGCCAGATGAGCTACCTGCTGATGCCGGCCGACCAATGGCTGAAGGCGCTCGCCCACGAGATCGAGCGCGAGCGCCGCCACGCCCTCGACCTCTCGCCGCTCGGCGAGGAGGAAGAGGTCGAGGAGTTCGACCAGCCTGATCCCGAGAAGAGCGAGGGAGCAGGCTTCGCCGCCCTTAGCTCCGGCGACGCCGAGCTGCACGAGGCGATCATGAGCGAAACGGCCTTACAGCTCTTCCCGACCGAAGATCCCAAGCCGGCGAAGAAAGCGATCCCGGCGAAGGCCGCCACGGACGAGACCGCACCTAAGCGTGAGTCCGCCTACGAGACCCGCGAGCGCCTACGCAACGAGCGCCGCCGCCTGGTCGGCGACGTCTCCCGTCGCACCAAGAAGTCCCACCGGGAGATCCAGGCCCGAATCAACCGCGCCACCCGAGCCCGCTCGGTCGCCAGCGCCACGATCGAGCAACTAGAGCGCGGCAACGAGATGCTCCGCCGCGAGCTCTGGCGATAATTCGCTGCGCCCAGCGGAGGCTGTCATCCTCGAGTCACGTGAGCGAACCGAAGAGCGAGCTGATCTGCCCCAAGTGCAAAGGCCCGATGCGGACCTACGCGCGCAACGGCATCACGATCGACCAATGCACCGCCTGCCACGGCATCTACCTCGACCGTGGCGAGCTGGAGCAGCTGATCAGCGCCGAGCGCTCATACCTCGGCAGATCCCCCCTCGAGGAGCGACAAGGCGGGAATCAAGCTGGCGATCAACCGGGCCGAGGATTCCTCGGCGAGCTGTTCGATTAGGCAGGTACCGAGTGCGAAGCGGCTGAAAGGATTCGAACCCTCGACCTTCTGCACGGCAAACATTCCACTTCGCAGCCGTGTGCGCAGTCAATGGCCAAAAGGAGGCGATACGTCGTCAAGCGGTTTGGGCTGTATTAGGCACGGTTCGGCTTGGTTCGGCAGCGGAGGCAGGTCGCTGCCCAAAGAAAGCAGGATGGGCTATGCGTGTCTCTCCTCCCACTTTTCCCTCTCTTTGCCGTCTAGCTCTTCGAAGCGAATCGTGTTCTCCGTCTTCCAGGCCTTGACTGGATAGAGCGATGCCGCTTCTTCCAAAAGCGCCTTGGCGGTTCCGGGTGGCAGCTCGTAGTCCGCATCGACCTGACGAAAGTGCAGCAGCCAATTCTCAAAGACGTTTCTGTCGTCATGGGTCCAGCGATCCTCGTGAACGATCCATGCTGGGCGCAGGATCTCGTCATCGATCACTTCGATTAGCTCGGCGGTCGAGTAGCCCTCATATGGCCCGGTATACAAAGCTCCCGACTTGAGGTCGGCATCAGCAACGGTCAAGTCCTCGTACTTGGGCAGCTTCGCTTTTATCGTCGCGTGCCGGAAGCCCTTGATTTGGCCAAAGTCGAACTGGTCAATGAGAGCTTGAAATACCGCTTTCGTCTCGGGTGCCTTGCCAAGCGACATTGCTTGCAGGCGACCAAGCGGCTCAGGGAGAGAGCCTTTATCGACCTCGGGAACGCAGACTGGAAGGATCACTCCCTCGCCTTCCTCCATGCGAGACCAGGACGCCCCAACCTCAAACCAGACCCATGGGCGATTAAGGGAAACGGGAGAAACAATGACTATGACTGCCGTGGCAGCATCCAAGTTGACCCTGATCTCCTTAAGCCAGTCTTTCCCTGGCCTAACAACTCCCGGCACGCTTGACGCGAAGACATTGACGCCATTGGCGAAGATGCGCCTGATCTCATCGTGGATCACTTTTGCGATCGGCTCATCAGTCACTGCGTGACTCAGAAAAACAGTTGGCTTAGCAGGCGCGCCGGGTCCGGGCATTTCGATCGCCATGCTGGCAGACCGTTCAGCGGAATATGCCGCTCGGGCAGCCGGGTCGGTTTGGGCTCAGGGGCGACGGAAGATCGAATGGGTGCCGATGCGGCGCCAGATAATGTGGGGCTGCCCAGACTGGACCTCATCGCCGTACTGGAAGGTCGCGCGGCCGTCGTAGGCCCAGGTCATCTCCCAGACGCCGGGATGGCCCTGCACTCGCTTCACACGAAGCCGCGAGTGGAAGCCCTGCTTGTCTTCGGCGAGGTTGGCGATGAATTGCGCCACCGCATCGCGGAATTCCCGTTGCTGCTTCGGACTTAGCTGGTCCCAATCGCGCCAGAACGACGCGAGGACCTCACGCGTCGGCATCGAGCGGCTTCGTGCGCTCGTCCAACTCCGCTAGGAAATCCTCATCGCTCTCGAAGCGAGTCACTCGACCTGCGGCGAGGTCTTTGTCGGCTTCCCGCTCGCGCTCTTGCCACTCGCGGGTCCAGAACCAAGCCTGCTCGGGGTCGATTCGACCATCCGTCACCTCGCGAAGCAGGATCGCCGCTCCATCGACTGCCTGGTCCGGCAGGCGATCCACAAGTTCGTGGAGGTCGGCCTTGGTCATGGGAAAGCGGCTGAAGGGATTCGAACCCTCGACCTTCTGCATGGCAAACGATCCACCGAGCAGCCGTGCCCGCAGTCTAGAGCCAAAACGGCGGAAGTGTGCCGCTGAGAAATTCGGCTGAGTCAGGCACGGTTCCGCTCGGTTTGGGCAGCGAAGGCGGCCCGCTGCCCAAACGTTCGATCAGGCGGAGGGGTCTTCCGGCATCACTGCATCGCCGTAGAGCGGGAACAGAAGCTGCTTATCAACCACATTCCCATCTACGTCGTAGAACAGCACCTTGACGTAGCCAGCGCCGATGTTCGCTAGGCCGATGCTGCCGGAGTAGCCCTTGCCCTCTCTTTGGGCGACGTAGCGTCGAAGGGCCTCGCGCTGACCCTCATTGAGATGTAGGTCAGGCTCAACCGAATCGTCGGCGAATGCTTCTAGCGGCTCGCGGTCGGCATTGGACACCGGATGGTTTGGATGCTCGATGTGCAGCGAAGCCACGCACTCCGCGCGCGCCTCGCCGGTCAACTCGGCTCCCATGCCGATCCGGAAGTGGCCGGTAAATTCGCAGCCCTCTACGGGGCATTCAACCTCGATGGTCGCTCCCACCGGCCGACCATAGCGCGCTGCTCGCCGGTCGAGACGCCGGACCTGGCGAATAGGCTGCCCTCGTGCCGAAGGACGCCAAAGGGAAAGCGCTCGCCGAGGCGAAGCGCGCCCAGCTTGATTACGAGCGGAACGTGAAGGCCGCGCGGGAGGCACGGCGCAAGACCTTCGCCCAAGCGCAGAAGGCCGGATCGTCACTGGCTGAGATCGGCGAGGCGGTCGGGTTGCACCGCTCGCGCGTCGGGGAAATCCTCCGAGGCAAATAGACCAACTGTAGGGAAAACCCCTACAGTTCTGCTAGGCTGCTGGCCGCTCAGATAAAGCGGCCCCCGGCGGCGCGCTCACGCCAACCGGGGGCCTGACCACAAGGAGACGTGCCTCCTCATGGCTAATGCGAACGATATGGGCGGCGGGTCGCTAGTGCCCCTCGACCTACCCCCGCAGCACATCCCGATCCTGCGCGACCGGCTGACGGCCTGGTTAGACGGCGTGCGGGAGGACCTGGAATCCCCGGACGAGGTACAGCAGCCCGATCAGGCGTGGCAGGAAGCGCGGGCATTTGAGCGCTTGCTGACCGCGTTGACGACCGGAAAGATTTGCGTTCCGGACGAGGCGGCGCGGGCAGCTATCGAGGCGTCGGTCGCAGCCCACGACAAAGAGAGCGACTACGTGGAAGTAGTTGCCACCCACGACGCGCTGCATGACTTGCTTGGCGTTCTGGGAGGGGCGCGGCCGTGATCGTCGCCGAGCTACCGATGCAGCGTGCGGTGCTGGCGCTCGTCCTTCGCGAACACCCGGACCCGCTGACGCTCCCGGCGTTGGCGGGTCGGGTGCTGGCGAATCCCCGCACCCTCGTGGGAGGGGTGGCGCTCGCACGCGCCCTGCGCAATCTCGACAACGAGGGCTTGGTTTTCAGTGATGGGTTCCTCGTCCAGCCGAGCCGACCGGCCGTTCACGTCAAGCGCTTGCTGGAAAGATGCTGATGCTCGTCCCCGGCAGGTTCAGCAGCGCCGCGATCAACATCGGCCAGGGCGAGTTGGAGGTGCGCCTGAGCGACGGCGGCAACTGGCAGGTCAAGGTGAAGATGGGGGAAGGCGAGGACTGGCGTCTCCTCTGTCGGGGTCACATCGACGGCACCATCTTTGAGGCCCCAAGGCCCGAGGAGGAGAGGCCGGTCACGGTCGGCCCGGTGCGGGTCGATCCGGCCGCTCGCCGGGTTGAGGTGCGTGGAAACGAGGTCCGGCTGACCGCCCATGAATTTGAAGTGATCGCGCTGCTCGCCAGCGACCCCACCCGCGTCTTCACCAAGGAGGAATTGCAGCAGGCGATCTGGGGAGGCAGGGGCGCGACTCGCACCCTCGACTCCCATGTGAGCCGCGCCCGCGTCAAGCTCCGCAAAGCCGGGGCGGAGGGCTTCATCGTCAACTGCTGGCGGGTCGGCTACAAGCTCTGGGATGGCTGATTCGCCTTGGTCTAAGCCAGGGGGCGCTCCGCAGGCTTAACAAAAAAAGGGGGTCCAATTTCGGGGTTCGTCCCCCTGTTGTATTGGTGGCTAACCAATTTGCACCCCGGCATCGTGACCCGCTTCCAGGGAAGCTCGCCCCTGGATTCAAAGAAAAAGGGGGGCCACTCTCGCGGCTCGTTGCTCTGTTGAGTATCAGGGCAAATTTTTCACAGCCGCTTTCCCTTCGCCTTTCCCTTCGGGGATGGCTGCGCCTGTCGCTTCTCCTGTCGCTTCGTGGCCCGGTTGGGTCGATGGCCCGCAAACGCGCATCCCAGCGCCGTTTGCGGGCCTTTTGTTTTGCCGACATTCCTACGCCACTTCCAATTCAAAACACCTTCAAGGAGGTCTTCGTCATGTTCTCTATCCGACTCCGATCTACGTCCCTTGCACTCGACGCCTGCGCTATCGCCACCGCGCTGGCTCCACAGCGGCTTTCCACCACCTCGGCGACCGGAATCGCCTTGGTGCTGGGAACTCCGCCTCCACAGCCGATCACCGGCTCGGCGCTGGCTCCGCAGCACCTCGCCGTCAATCGACCGCTGCCCTGGAGGTCAGCGTGAACTGGCAGGCAGGCAACCGCCTGCGAACCCCGGAGAGCAGCGGTGTGCTGCTCGCCTCGCTCGGCGAGCATCGCGTCCTCTCGACCGCCCAGGTGTGGGCGATCCACTACTCGGATCGCAGTCCCCGTCGCGCCCAACAGGCGCTTGCGTACTTGAAGCGAGCGGAACTCGCCGATTACGTCGAGACCCGCCGCTCGCCCCGCCGCGTGTGGTTCCTGACCGAGCGCGGCGCTGATTGGGTCGTAGACGCCGGCGCGCCGCGCCGGCCGAAAGTCCTCAGTCCCGAGCAGGCGGCGGGACCGCTGCGCGCCCACACGCTCGGCGTCAACGAAGTCGGGATCTGCTTCCTGCGGGCGGCGCGCGAGCGCGGCGACGATTTTGATCCGCTGTCTTGGCGGCATGAGGTCGCCCATCCACTCAACCGTGGGCGCGGCCGCGCTCGGCGGACGCTGATCGCTGATGCGGTCTTCACCTATGCCCGCTTTGAGGATCGGGACATTTACATCGAGCAGCGGTTCGTTGAGGTTGATCGCGCCACGCTCTCGGTTGAACGCCTGGTCGCCGAGCTCGCCCGCTACGGCCAGCTTGAACGGGCCCGCGAGAAAGGCGGCGGGTCGCTGTGGCGCTACAGCTATCCGGTCTTCCCGCCAGTCCTCTGTGTCCTGACGGGGGCCTCGCCGAAGGCGCTCTATCGGCGGCTCGACGTCGCGACCGGACTGCTCGCCGATCATCCCTCGCTCGACCGCGCCTACGGGGTGTCGATCTATTTCTGCCTCTTGGACGACCTCAAAGAGCGCGGCCCCTTCGCGCCGATCTTCTACAAGCTCGGAGAGCGGGAGCCGGTGGACTGGCTAGGGCAAAGCGACCAACTCGCCGCGAGTGGCGCCGCGAGTCAGAGCGATTGGGCCTGAGCGAAGCGGAGATAGAGGCTGTGGCTACTCGAGTCGCCGATCTGCTCAGGGAGCAGCAGTCCGATGTTGAACTGGTCGACGCCGCGGCGATCGCGCGCCAGTTCGGCGTAAGTCGCGATTTCGTCTACCAGCACGCGGACGAACTCGGCGCTGTGCGACTGGGCAGCGGCCCCAAGGCTCGGCTTCGTTTCGACCCGGCCAAGGTCGGGCGAGTCCTCCGAAAACCGCCCGAGAGGGCCGCGCCGAGAACTCGGCGGCGGGGGACTCGGCGCAGCTCGTCCCTTCTCCCAATTCGCCAACGATGAGGCTTGTCGTCGTCCAAGAGCGGGTGTACCGTTTCTGGAACATAAGCAGCCCCCGGCGGCGCGCTCACGCCAACCGGGGGCCTGACCACAAGGAGACGTGCCTCCTCATGGCTACCAGCGATCCTATGGAGCGCGGTCATACCGCCGCTGCTCTTTCATCCACCTCTAGCTGTTGCTGCCCCTTCGCCGTGTCCGGGGGTGGTCACTGATGCCCCGGAAAGCCATCGGCGGCGTCATAGAACCGAAACAGGGCCGCGCCTGGGCGATCCGATTCCGGGCTTACGGGAAGCGCCGCTATGTCGCGCTCGGTACCTCTGATGAAGGCTGGACGCGCGAGAAAGCGGAAAAGAAACTCGGCCATGTCCTCGCCGATGTGGAGCGGGGCATCTGGAAGCCGGAAGCGCCGCCGCCCGATCAGGGACCGGCCATTGAGCCGACCTTCCACGAGTTCGCGTCCGAGTGGTTTGAGGGGGTCGCCCCTGAGCTTCGCGAGCGGACCCGTATCGATTACCAGTGGCGACTTTCCAATCACCTACTGCCGTACTTCGCCAAGCATCGGCTGTCAGCGATAACGGTTGAGGAGGTAGACCGCTACCGGCGCGAGAAGGTGCGCGAGAGCAAGGCGGTCACGGCGGCGCGGCAGCGGCAGCTTGCGATGCCGGAAAGGGATCGGAAGCGGCTCGTTCGGCCTCTCTCCAACGGCTCGATCAACAAGACGATCCGGCTGCTTGCCGTCGTCTTGGAGCAGGCCGTTGAGTACGGCTACTTAGACCGAAACCCCGCTAAAGGGCGGAAGCGGCTGCTGAAAGAGGACAAGCCGACCCGCAGCTATCTACAGCCGGATCAGGTCGCGGCGCTGCTGAGCGCAGCCGGGAAGATCGACGCCGACGCGCGAGAGGGCGACACTCGCCGCCGCCGACCGCTGCTCGCCACTCTGACGCTGGCGGGCCTGCGGATCAGCGAGGCGCTTGATCTGCGTTGGCGGGACGTGAACCTCGATGCGCGCCGCCTGCGGGTCGCGGCGGCGAAGACTGACGCAGGCGTCCGCGAGGTCGATCTGACTCCCGCGCTGCAAGAACTGCTCGCCGACTACCGGAACCGCAGCCCGTACACGCAGCCGGGAGATTTGGTCTTCCCGACCGGCGCAGGCAAGCGAGACAACCCCTCCAACGTCCGCAACCGCTTCTTGGATTCGGCGGCGAAGCTCGCCAACATCGATCTGCGGGCAGCGGGGCGCGAGCCGATGCCGGACGTGACGCCGCACTCGCTGCGCCGTACCTTCATTTCCCTGTTGCTCGCAGCAGGGGCCGATGTGCCCTATGTCATGGCGCAGGCGGGCCATACCGACCCGAAGATGACCCTTGGCCTCTACGCCCAAGTAATCGCCTCCAAGACGGATCACGGTGCGGCCCTGGATGGCATCATCGGCCTCTCCGCACGGGATCGGGAGAGCGCGCAAAGAGGGGAATTGCTTTCCGACGCGAACGTCGTCAGCATCTAAAGTTGACCGCCGCCGAGCGGCACCCGGCGGCGGCCTTCGGAAAGCGATTCAGGTCTAGACCCCTATTTGCTCTCCTTCACGGTCGTCCTCGGGTGCCGTTTGGCGTACTGAGGCGTCGTGTACTGCCCGGTGTCCGCACGCCGGTACTTGGGGCGGGCCGGGGTGCTTCTGCGTCCTCCGCTTCTTCCGCGTCTCAAATCCATCACCTCCTCTCTCTGTGTCGTTCCATGCCGGGGTGGCATGGATCAAGTCGTCAGGAAAGCAGCCAGCGCCGACAGACTTTCCGTTACGCGGCCTGGGCTTCTTCCCCCGTCCGCTCGGGAATCTCCTTCTGCGCCTCCACCTGGAGCGTCCTAAGGAACGCGCTGAGCCTGTCCGCGTCCTCTCGCTGGAGGCGGGCCGGGAGTTGGAGTTGCGCCATCTCTCCGCTCCGCAGCGGGAACGGGAACTTGATGAGTTCGCCCATCGGACTCGGGTCCGTGACCGCCTTCTTCGCCACCTTTGCTGCGGGCGCTTTCGTCTCCGCTTTCTTGGCGACGGGGGCCGTGCGAGCTTTCCGCAACTGCGGCGGACGGCCAGTATCGAGGAACTCCATGTAGCCGTCAATTGCATTTCTGACACGGCGTCCGTAGGTGACGAGCGACTCGTGTTTGTACTGGCTGCGCGTGAGAGTTTCGAAACGACCCAGAACGTCCTCCAGGTCGATCCCGTCCAGCGTCTCGGCCTCAAACCCCTCGCCAAATACGGCACCGAAGACCTTCCTAGCTGCGGTCTTCCAGGGGTCCATCGCAGCGGGGGTGGCGTACCCCTTCTCGACCATGAAGTCGCAGAAGGCGAATAGGCCTTCCACCGTCTTTGAGTTGATCGTGTCGGACATCCCTTTACTCCTTTCTTCGAATTGGAAATGTCTGGACAAGACGGTGGCATGGCGCCCGGATGGATTTTTGTGCGGACTGTCCGCGCGGAGCCGAAAGGGACAGAAAGAGAGACCGGGGAGGACGGTTTGAGGGGTCCGCGCCGCGTTGATTGGGCAGCAATGGGCAGCGAGGGCGAAAGTCAAGAGGTCGCAGCGGCGGCATGGCCGCGCCCGGAAACGAAAAAGCCCCGCCGGAGCGGGGCTTTCCCTTAGAGCGGCTGAAGGGATTCGAACCCTCGACCTTCTGCATGGCAAGCAGACGCTCTAGCCAGCTGAGCTACAGCCGCACTGGAGGGCAGTTTACCCAGGCTGGGTGGATCGGGTGGCGGTGGGTCCACCACATACCCACTCGCCACAGGCGCTAGCCTGACCGCAGGCAAGAAGATGCTCTTCCGCCAGATCATCCACGAGGACCTCGGCTGCGCCTCCTACCTGGTCGCCGATCGCGAACACGGCATCGCCGCGGTGGTCGACCCGCAGTGGGACATCGACCCCTACCGCCGCCTCGCCCGCCTTCACGGCGTCCGCATCGGCCACGTGCTCGAGACCCACAACCATGCCGACCACGTCTCCGGCCACGGCCGCCTCTGCCGCAGTACCGGCGCCACGATCCACGTCCACGAGCTGGCCGAGGCCGAGTACCGGCACGAGCCCTTCGCCGACGGCTGGAAGCTGGAGCTCGGCGAGCTGACGATCGAGGCGATCCACACCCCGGGGCACCGGCCCGAGCACACCTGCTTCCTGCTCAGCGACGCCGGCCGCGGCGGTGCGCCTTGGGCGCTCCTCACCGGCGACTCGCTGTTCATCGGCGACGTCGCCCGACCCGACCTGGCGGTGGAACCGCGCGAGGGCGCCGCCGACATGTTCCGCTCGCTGCACGACAAGCTGCTCACCCTGCCCGACGAGGTCGAGGTCTGGCCGGGCCATCTCGGCGGCTCGCTCTGCGGCGGCTCCGGGCTCGATCTCAAGACTTCCTCGACGATCGGCTTCGAGCGCCGCCACAACCGCGCCCTCGCGATCGCGGACGAGGCGGAGTTCATCGAGAGCCAGGTCGGCTCGCTCGGCGACAAACCGCCGAACGTCGAGCGGATCGTCGGCCTCAACAAAGGGCCGTTGGTCGAGGACTTCGGCACCCCGGCGCCGCTCAGCCCGCACGAGGTCGAAGAGCTGGTCGAGGAAGGCGCGCTGGTGATCGACGGCCGCACCAACGAGCAGTTCGACGAGGCCCACATCGAGGGCGCCCTCAGCTCCTCTTCGTACGACACCGGCTTCGCGACCAAGGTCTCGAAAGTCGCTCCGGAGGGGACCGACATCGTCGTCGTCGCCGCCGCCGACAGCGACGAGCGTGCCGCCGCCCAGCTGCTCGCCTCGGTCGGGCTGCCGGTCCGCGGCTTCCTCGAGGGCGGGATGACCGCTTGGCGCACGGAGGAACGGCCGGTCCACCGGATCGAGCTGATCGACCCCGACGAGCTGGCGCGCCGGGTCGACGGCGACAGCGGTCCGGTGATCCTCGACGTCCGCGGCAAGGACGAGTACGCGGGCGAGCACATCCCCGGCTCGCTCCACATCCCTTACGGCGACCTCGCCGGACGGCTCGACGAGCTGCCCCGCGAGCGCCCGATCGCGACGATCTGCCGCGGCGGCAAACGCAGCGGCCTCGCCGCCTCGATCCTCCAGCGCGCCGGCTTCGAGGTGATCCACGTCGGCAAGGGCGTCGGCGTCTGGCGCGACGGCGGGCATCCCGTCGAGAGCGGCGCCGCCGAGGCCGCGCCTTCGCCTGCCTGACTCAGGCGCCCAGGCGCCGGTCGATCCCGGCGGCGACCACGCGGCCGGCTTTGCCCGCGACCATGCCGACGTGCGGGCCGGGGACGCGCTCGATCTCGATCTCGCCGGCGGTGACCCGGCGCCAGACCGGCAGCGGGTCGGCGAAGAGGTGGAAGCGGCGGACGGTGGGGAGGAAGTAGGTCATCGAGCCGCGGTAGGGGCCGGGGCGATAGGCGGCGGCGAGCTCGAGGAAGTGGGCCGCGAGGCGCCGGTGGGCATCGGAGGCACCCTCCATCCAGGTCGCCTCGGCCTCGGCAAGGGCGGAGTCGTGCCGGAAGTGGGAGAAGCCACGGCGCAGCAGGCTCGGAATCGCCCCCCGCAGCTTCTTCAGTGACGCTTTCGGGTTGCGGGCAGCCGCCCGGGCGTAGTGGAACGGGAGCGCAAGGCGGTGCGCCCAGCGCCGCACTCGCGTATGGGCTCGGTCGTCGAGCTCGGCGTCGATCATGCCGAGCCAGTCGATCTCCTCGCCTTGCTCGGCCAGCTGCCGCGCGATCTCGAAGGCGAGCAAGCCGCCGAAGGAGTGACCGGCTAGCCGGTAGGGCCCCTGAGGCTGCTGCTCCCGGATCAGCTCGACGTAGCTCCTCGCCATCTCCTCGACGCTTCCGAGCGGCGCTTCGCCCGGGTTGAGGCCGTGCGCCCGGATCCCGACGACCGGGACGTCGCTCTTCATCGCGGCGACGAGCTGACGCATCCCCAGCACGTCCCCCCAGATCGAGTGCACGAGGTGGAGCGGCGGGCCGTCGCTGCCCGCCCGCATCCGCACCAGCGGCTGGAAGTGGCTGCCGGGGTCTTCGACCGCCGCGGTCAGCTCGGCGATCGTGGGCGCCTCGATCAGCGCCGACAGGGGCAGCTCGACGCCGAGGCGGTCGCGGATCAGGGTGAAGACCTCGACCGCCTGCAGCGAGGTGCCGCCGAGGGCGAAGAAGTCCTCGTCGTCGCCGACGCCCTCGAGGCCGAGCGCGGTCTCCCAGAACGCCCGCACCTGCTCGCGCAGCGAGGCGTCCTCGGCCAGCGCCCCGACCCCGCCGGCCGCCTGCGCCGCTTCGGCGGCGATCACCGCCGCGCGGATCTGCTCCAGCGTCTCCGGATTCGCCAGCGCCTTCCGGTTGGCAGCCTCGCGGCCCTCGACCGCGTCGCGGCCGGCACGCTCGGAGCGCTTGCCGCTGTGGGTGACCGGCAGCGCCTCGACAGCGACCACCAGCTCGGGCGCGTGCAGGGCGGTCGTCCGGGCGGCGATCGTCTTGCGTATCCGCGTCGTCAGCTCCGGGTCGAGCGCCGCGTCCTCGCGCAGCACCGCCAGCAGGACCAGCCGCCCGCCGGTCTCCCGCTGCTGTTCGACCGCCATCGCCTCCTGCACCTCGGGCACCTCGCGCAGCGCCTGGTAGATCTCGCTCGGCCCGATGCGGACGCCCTGGATGTTCAGCACTCCGTCGGAGCGGCCGTGGATCCGCGCCTGCCCGTCGGCGTCGAGCTCGATCAGGTCGCCATGGGTCCAGACGCCCTCGTTGGCGGCGAAGTACGCGTCGTGGAAGCGGCTGCCGTCCGCGTCGCCGAGGAAGCCCAGCGGCCGCGAGGGGAACGGGTTGCGGCAGACGAGCTCGCCTATGCCTGAGCCGCTCGGCGTCGTCTCCATCGCCAGCGCCTGCACGTCGAGCCCGAGGCTGCGGGACTGGAGCATCCCCCGGCGAACCGGAAGCTGCGGATGGCCGAGGACGAAGCAGCCGATGATGTCGGTGCCGCCGGAGATCGATTGCAGCTTCACCGCCCCGACCTCCTCGTCCACCCAATCGAACTGCCAGTCGCGCAGGACCGAGCCGGTGGAGAGAACTGCGCGCAGGGAGGGCGCCGGTGCCTCGCGCCGCGGCGAGTAGCCGGCTTCCTCGCAGAGCTGGAGGTAAGGCGGGCTGGTGCCGAAGACGGTCGCCCGCTCGGCGGCGACGATCTGCCACAGCGTCCCCGCTTCGACCAGCGGGCCGTCATAGAGGACGACGCGGGCGCCGCAAGCAAGCGCCGAGAGCTGCCAGTTCCACATCATCCAGGCGGCGCTGGTCTGGAAGAAGAGGGTGTCTTCGGGTCCTAGGTCACCGTGGAGGCGATGCTCCTTCAGGTGCTCGATCAGGGTGCCGCCGGCGCCGTGGACGATGCACTTGGGTGCGCCGGTGGTGCCGGAGGTGAAGAGGATGAAGAGCGGGTGGTTGAAGGGAAAGCGCTCCCAGCCCTCCGCCAGCGGCTCGGGCGGCGGGGTGGAGGCGAGATTGGCGAGGCGGTGGACCGGCAGCTCGATCCCTGCTGGGACCGGGGCCTCGTCGAGGCCGACCAGCGTCCGCAGGGTGGGGAGGGAGGAGGCGACCTCGGCGGCGCTCCCGGTCCCAAGGTCCGCCAGCAGCAGCTTCGGGGCGAGCTGCTCGAAGCGGCTGAGGATGGCGGCGGCGCCCATGTCGGGCGCGGCGCTGGAGAAGGTGGCGCCGAGGGCGGCTGCGGCGAGGGCGCCGATCGCCGCCTCCGGGCGGTTGCCGGCGATCGCGACGACGCGGTCCCCGGACCCGATCCCGAGCGCGCGCAGGTGCGCCGCAACCCTGCGCACCCGCTCGCGCAGCTCGCGGCGGGTCAGCTCCTGCCGGCTCCCGTCCCCGTGGCGACCGACCAGCGCGACGCGCTCGTCCTGCTCGGGCGAGCGCGAGGCCAGCAGGTTCTCGGCGTAGCTCAGTCGCAGGTTCGGGAAGAAGCTCGCGTGCTCGCAGCGGTCGTCGGTGCAGACCGGCTCGAGCTCGCCCTCCCGCAGCGGATCGGCCCACTCGACGAAAAGGCGCCAGAAGTCGCGGAAGCGCTCCACCGAGAAGGCGTGGAAGGCCTGCGGGTCGGCGAAGCGCTCTCCCAGCCGCCCCTCGCAGAGCTGGACGAAGCTCTCTAGGTCAGTCTCGGATTTTGCGGACGAAACGATGGCACCAGTCATATCGGCTTTTTTGACTTTGGCCTGACATTTGTCAAACACCCCCGTTGAACTGATGCACGTGCAACGGGCGTCGTGGTCGCTGACTGGTCGTCTGCGGCGCCCGTTTCACCTGCGACCCGCGTTCGCGCGCCGACCCTGAGAGAAT
>DASTGL010000048.1:0-4348 GCA_035719145.1 Solirubrobacterales bacterium | reverse complement strand
GGTGAGGGTCGCCGGACCCTCCCCGCTGTTGTCCGCCGACCCTCACCCACGGCCCCCAAGACCCCTAAGCCCGAATCCGAGCCTCCTCGAGGTCTAGGTCCCGCTCGATCTGCCGCATCGTTTCGTTCCGCAGCCGCCCAGCCCCGCGCAAGCTGAGCAGCTCATCGCGCTCGATCCCGATCAGCTCCCGTCGCAGCTCGCCGTAGTCGGCGATCCGCTGTTCGCGGGCCGCCGCGTCGGGGTCCTCGCCGCCGAGCACCGCTTGGCACATGCGGAAGCGGGCGCGGTAGAGGTCGCGCAGTCGCTTCAGCTGGCTCTCCGAAGCGCGCTCTTCGTCCTCCATCTCGTCGAGCCGGTCGAGCGCCGACTGCGCCGCCTCCATCCGCGCCACCGCCTCTTCGTCCGACCAGCGGCGCGGCTCCTCCAGCCCGAGCGCCCTGACGATGAACGGCAGCGAGAGGCCCTGGCCGACCAGGGTGACGAGGATCAGGGCGAAGGTGAGGAAGATGATCTGCGGCCGGGCGCTGACGCTGAGCGGCACCGCCAGGGCGGCGGCGAGGGAGACGGCGCCGCGCATCCCGCTCCAGCCGACCGCGAAACGCTGGCCGAGGGTGTCGCCGGCGTCGCCGCGCATCGCGAAGACGAAGCCGAGGCGGACGAGGATCGAGGTGGCGGCGAGCGCCGCCGCCGGCCGCAGCAGCTCGCCGACCCCGGAGGAGGTTTCGTTGAGGGTGTCGACGATCTCCGGCAGCTGGATGCCGAGGAGGACGAAGAGGGTGATCTCGAGCCCGAAGACGAGGACGTTCCAGAAGGCGACGGCGCTGAGGCGGATGTCGGCGTCGAGCGAGCGGGGGGACTGGTAGCCGGCGTAGATCCCGCCGACGACGGCGGCGAGGATGCCGGAGACGTGGAGCTCCTCGGCGCCGATGTAGGCGCCGTAGGCGGTGAGCAGGGTGAGGACGATCGAGAAGCCGGCGTCGGTCTGGCGGCGGACGATGCGGTCGGAGACGACGCCGACGACGAGGCCGACGGCGATGCCGCCGAGCGAGACGCCGACGAACTCGAGCGCGGCGCCGCCGAAGCTGAAGGCGCTGCCGGTCGCGACCCCGACCGCGATCCGGTAGATCACCAGGGCGGTGCCGTCGTTGATCATCGACTCGCCTTCGACCAGCAGCCGCACCCGCTCGGGGGCGCCGAGGCGGCGGAAGATCGAGGTGGCGGCGACGGCGTCGGTGGGGGCGAGGACGGCGCCGAGGATCGCCGCCTCGGCCCAGCTCAGCTCCGGCACCAGAGCATGGGCGACCACCGCGACCGCGGCGGCGGCGGCGAAGACGAGCCCGACCGCGAGCAGGGCCAGCGGCCGCATCACCGCCCGCAGCTCCTGCGGCGAGGTGCGCCAGCCGGCGGCGTAGACCAGCGGCGGCAGGAAGACGAGGAAGACCGTGTCGGGATCGAGTTCGACGGTCGGCAGCCCCGGCAGGAAGGCGATCCCGAGGCCGCCGAGGACGAGGACGATCGGCGCCGGGATCTTGCCGAAGTCCGCCAGCCGCACCAGCAGGGCGGCGGCGAGCAGGAGGACGAAGACCGACTCGATGTTGTTCATCGACCACATAACATCGGGTTCGGTGGCGGAACTGCTTTCACCCCCGCTGGAGGAGATCGACCACGTCCGCGGCGAGCCGGGGGCGCCGCTGGAGCTGGTGATGTTCGGCGACTTCCAGTGCCCCTTCTGCCTCGGCGCGCAGAAGAGCCTGCGGCGCGTGCGCGAGCGGCTGGGGGAGCGGCTGCTGTTCGGCTTCCGCCACCTGCCGATCCCCGAGAAGCACCCGCTGGCGATGGAAGCCGCGGAAGCGAGCGAGGCGGCCGCGGCCCAGGGGCGGTTCTGGGACTACCACGACGCGCTCTACGCCTCGCAGCCGAAACTCTCGCGGGAGACGATGCTGGCGGTGGCGGAGGACCTCGGCCTCGACGCGGAGCGGATCGCCGCCGAGCTCGACGCCGGCACGCACCGCGACCGCATCGCCCGCGACCTCGCCTCGGCCACGGCGAGTGGCGCCACCGGGACGCCGACCTTCTTCGTCAACGGCACTCGCTTCTACGGCGCCTACGACGCCTCCTCGCTGGTCGAGGCGCTCCAAAGCTGAGCCACCGCTCCGATCGCTCCTGCTTGTGGTTGATAATCAAGAGATCATCGAGCTGGGGAGAGGGATGAAAGTGGCGCGCAGGCTGATACCGATGGTTGTGGTCGCTGTGATGGCGCTGGTGCCGGCAGCTGCGCAGGCAGCCGCGATCACCGGAACCGTCAGCGACGAAACCACCCATGCCGGGATTGCCGGAGTCGAAGTCTGCCCGACCCCGCAGCCCTACGTCTTCGAAGTCGACTGCGTCCAGACCGACTCCGGCGGCCACTATTACGTCGGTGGGCTGGCGCCGACGCAGTACAAGATCTCCTTCTCGGCCTGGCTCAACAACCTGCCTTACGTCAGCGAGCAGTACGACAACAAGCCGATGATCTCGAGCGGCGACCTCTTCACCCTCAGCTCGCCCGAAGAAGTCCGGCAGCTCGACGTCGAGCTCGCGCAGGGCGGCTCGATCGGCGGCACCCTCACCGACGAGGATGGCGGCGCCCCGGTGGCGAGCATGGCCGCCTGCGCCCGCGACGACGCCGATACCTACGAACGCTGCACCAAGTCCGACAGCGCCGGCAACTACCAGATCAACGGGTTGCCGAGCGGCGAATACAGCGTCTGGTACGAAAGCTGGAACCAGGCCAATTACCTGCACGAGTTCTACGAAGACGAGGAAACCTGGGCGCAGGCGACGCGGGTGACCGTGACGGCTCCCGAGGTGACTACGGGGATCGACGCGAAACTGGCGAAAGGCGCGGAGCTTCTCGGCCACGTCAGCGACATCGACACCGGGGCGCCGCTGTACGACGTGATGGTCTGTGCCGCCGAAGTCGCCGAACCGCACGAGGGAGGCTGCAACTGGACCGACACCTCCGGCGACTACGCGATCAGGGGCCTTCCCGCCGGCTCCTACCGGGTGGCCTTCGGGGTCTTCAGCGGCCCCTTCACCACCAGCGCCGGCCAGTGGTGGGACGGCGCCGCTTCGATCGGGGAAGCGGACCCGCTCGACATCGCCCCGCCGGAATCCCGATCCGGCATCGACGCCGCCCTACCCGGGTGGTACGGGTCGCCGCTGCCGGGCAGCGACCCGGCGCCGGCCATCGGCGAAGAAACGCTCGCGCCGCCGCCGCTCCAGGTCCAGAAGCTGCCGGTGATCAAAAAAGCACCGCTGCCGAAGTGCCGCAAGGGCTTCCACCGCAAGCTCGTCAAGGGCAAGAAGCGCTGCGTGCGCAAGCGCCAGCACCACGGCCGTCGTCACCGGTCCTCCCGCGCCTAGCTAGGCTCGCGCCGATGAAGGCGCTGGTGCAGCGGGTCAGTCAGGCGGCGGTCGACGTCGAGGGCGATCGGGTCGCCCAGATCGGCCCGGGGATGCTGGTCCTGCTCGGGGTGGGCGTGGGCGATAGCGCCGAGGAGGCCGACCGGCTCGCCGAGAAGGTGCGCAAGCTGCGCATCTTCGACGACGAGGAGGGGCGGATGAACGAGCCGCTGGGCGAGCGCGAGGTCCTGTGCGTCAGCCAGTTCACCCTCTACGGCGACGCCCGTTGCGGCAACCGCCCCAGCTACGTCGAGGCCGCCCGGCCCGAGGTCGCCGAGCCCCTCTACGACCGCTTCTGCGAGCGACTGGGGGCGAAGAAGGGGGTCTTCGGCGCCTGCATGGGCGTGGCGCTGATCAACGACGGCCCGGTGACGCTGATGGTCGAGGTGCCGCCGGCTAGCGGGCGCTCAGTCTGAAGGCCTGGCGGGCGAGGGGCGCGACCGCGGCCAGACGCTGCGCTCGGGTCTTGCCGGCGGCCGAGTAGACGACGGTGAGCCAGCGGTTGCCCCGGACGGCCCAGAGGGTGCTGTAGGCGGGGATCCAGCTGGCGTTGTGGTTGTAGGCGCCCTTGTCGCCGACGCCGCCCACCGCGTGCGGGACCTTAGCCGGGTCGGCGGCGTTGAACTGGACCTGCTCGTCGATCCGGTTCGAGTAACGGGTGCGGGCCGCGTAGGCGGCATCGAGGGAGATCGAGACGTGGACGCCGGGACCTTGGACCTGGCAGCGGGAGTTCGGCGGCGTCGGCTCCGACTGGCGTTGCAGCGGGACGCCCGTCTGCCGCCGCACGGTCGCCGCCAGGGCAGCGCAGTCGCCGCGGCCGAGGTGAAGCGAGGTTTCCGCCTGACCGCGGTGCTGGCCGAAGTAGCGGCTGCCGGATCCGGCGACCGAGGTCGAGGAGTCGCCC
>DASTGL010000047.1:0-3676 GCA_035719145.1 Solirubrobacterales bacterium | reverse complement strand
GCTGCGGCAGCAGGATCAGGCAGTAGCCGTCGGCGATCTCGGCGGAGGAGAGGCGGCCCTGCGGCCGCACCCACTGCGGCGTGTAGTTGACCATCCCCAGCAGGGCGAGGAGGGAGAGGCGGCGGTCGGCGAAGGTCATCGAGCCGTCGGCCTCGCCGCGCGCCAGCACCTCGTCGAGGATCTTCTCGAAGGCTTTGCGCTGGGAGCGGACGTGGCGCCAGCGCGGCTGGCGCTCGATCGCCTGGCGCTCCTGGGTGAAGACGAGCATGTGATGGCGGTGGGCGACGACGTGGGCGACCCAGGCCTCGACCAGCTCGCGCAGCTGCTCGACCGGCGGCGCCCCGGCGGCGACGATCTCGCGGGCGCGGGTCAGCAGCGGTTCCAGCAGCTCGTCGCAGATCGCGATCAGCAGCTCGTCCTTGCCCTCGATGTAGTGGTAGAGGCCGCCGGCGGCGAGGCCGGTCGCCGCGGTCAGCTCGCTCATCGAAGTGCCGTCGTAGCCGCGCTCGGCGAAGAGCTTCGCCGCCGTCGCCACCACCTCGCTGCGCCGCGCCTCGTAGCGGGCGCGCAGGGCGGGACGGGTCGGGGGGGAGGGCAGCGGCATCCTGGGAAGGGTAGCCCAAAAACCGAACGCTCCCTCTAATTCCGAACAGCGATTCGGTATATTCGGCGCATGGACTTCGAGCTAGGCGACGAGCATCGCCTGATCCAGCGCACCGTGCGGGACTTCGCCACCCAGGAGGTCGCCCCGGTCGCCGAGGAGCTCGACCGCGAGAAGCGCTTCCCCTACGAGATCGTCCGCAAGCTCGCCGGCCTGGGCCTGATGGGGATCCCGTTCCCGCAGGAGTACGGCGGCGGGGGCGGCGACTCGCTCGCCTATGTGCTCGCGGTCGAGGAGCTGACCCGGGTCGACTCCTCCGTCGCGATCACCCTCTGCGCCCATACCTCGCTCGGCACTCAACCCATATATCTCTTCGGCGACGAGGCCCAGAAAGAGGAGTGGCTGCCGCGCCTCACCTCCGGCGAGATCCTCGGCGCCTTCGGCCTGACCGAGCCCGAGGCCGGCTCCGACGCCGGCAACGCCCGCACCAAGGCGCGCCTCGACGGCGGCGAATGGGTGATCGACGGCGCCAAGCAGTTCATCACCAATGCCGGCACCGAAATCTCCGGCGTCGTCTGCATCACCGCCCGCACCGGCGACGGCGAGATCTCCAACCTGATCGTCGCCAACGGCACTCCCGGCTACGAGCAGGGCGAGCCGTACCGCAAGATGGGCTGGAACGCGTCGGACACGCGGCCCCTCACCTTCACCGAATGCCGGGTCCCCGAGCAGAACCTGCTCGGCCCGCGCGGGATGGGCTTCCGCCAGTTCCTGCAGGTGCTCGACATCGGCCGCATCGGCGTCGCCGCGATGGGCGTCGGTCTCGCCCAGGGGGCGCTCGACGAGGCGCTCGCCTACGCCAAGGAGCGCCAGGCCTTCGGCAAGTCGATCTCCAGCTTCCAGGCGATCCAGGCCAAGCTCGCCGATATGGCCACCGAGATCGAGGCGACCCGGCTGCTCGTCTACAAAGCCGCGCGGATGAAGGACCGGGGCGAAAACTTCAGCCTCACCGCGGCGCAGGCGAAGCTGAAGAGCGGCCGCCTCGCGGTCCGCTGTTGCGAGGAGGCGGTGCAGATCCACGGCGGCTACGGCTACATCGAGGAGTACCCGGTCTGCCGCTTCTACCGCGACGCCAAGATCCTCACGATCGGCGAGGGCACCGACGAGGTCCAGCAGATGGTGATCGCCCGCGCCCTCGGGGCGTAGGCGTGGCTTTGGCGGTGATGGCGTGATCCCGAAAGCCGTCCGCATCCGCGAGGTCGGTCCGCGCGACGGCTTTCAGAACGAGCCGGAGACGATCGCGACCGCCGACAAGGTGCGCCTGGTCGAGATGCTGGCCCGTACCGGAATGCGGCGGCTGGAGGTGACGAGCTTCGTCCGCGCCGACGTCGTCCCGCAGCTGGCCGACGGGCGCGAGGTGCTGGAACGGGCCGAGATCCCCGACGAGGTCTCGGTCTCGGTCCTCGTTCCGAACGAGCGCGGCCTCGAAGCGGCGCTCGAGGTGCGCGACCGGATCGACGAGGTCAACGTCTTCCTCTCCGCCTCGGAGACCCACAACCGCAAGAACGTCAACCGTTCGGTCGGGGAGTCGCTCGCCGAGTTGGAGCGCGTGCTCGCACGCGCGACCGATTCCGGCTTGCGCTGCGAGGGCGTGATCAGCACCAGCTTCGGCTGCCCCTACGAGGGCTACGTGCCGATCGAGCGCGTCTTCGAGATCGCCAATCGGCTCGCCGGCGCCGGCGCGGTCGAGGTCGGCTTCGGCGACACCACCGGGATGGCGAACCCGGCCCAGGTCGGCGAGTTCTTCCGCCGCGCCGCCGAGGAGCTGCCCGAGGTCGAACGCACCGCCCACTTCCACGACACCCGCGGCCAGGCGCTGGCCAACGTGCTGGCGGCGCTGGAGGTCGGCGTCGACTCCTTCGAGTCGAGCTTCGGCCAGCTCGGCGGCTGCCCGGTGCCGCCCGGGGCGACCGGCAACGTCGCCAGCGAGGACCTGGTCTCGATGCTGCACGAGATGGGGATCGAGACCGGGATCGACCTGCGCAAGCTGCTGGAAGCGGCGCGCACCGCCCAGGAGGTCCTCGGCCGCCCGCTCGCCTCCCACACCCTCGTCGCCGGCCCGGTCGAGTGGCACCCCGAGCACGACCCCTTCAAGGAGCACCCCCCACGATGAGCCCTGTCCACCGAACTGCATCAACTTATCCACCTGCTGGGTGGTCAAGTTGATGCAGATCGCCGAGAGCACGCGGGAGAAGCACCTCGAGTTGATCGCCGAGCTGGAGGGCGAGCTCGAGCGGGTCCGCGCTGGCGGCGGCGCCAAGGCGGTCGAGCGCCACCGCGGGCGCGGCAAGCTGACCGCGCGCGAGCGCGTCGCCGGGCTCTGCGACCCCGGCACCGAGTTCCTCGAGCTCGCCCCGCTGGCCGCGCACGGGATGTATGACGGCGCGGCGCCGGGGGCGGGGATCGTCGCCGGGATCGGCAGCGTCAGCGGCCGCCGCTGCGTGATCGCCGCCAACGACGCCACCGTCAAAGGCGGCACCTATTACCCGATCACGGTGAAGAAGCACCTGCGCGCGCAGGAGGTGGCGCTGCAGAACCGGCTGCCGTGCATCTACCTCGTCGACTCCGGCGGCGCCTTCCTGCCGTTGCAGGACGAAGTCTTCCCGGACCGCGAGCACTTCGGCCGCATCTTCTTCAACCAGGCGACGATGTCGGCGCGGGAGATCCCGCAGATCGCCGCGGTGATGGGGTCGTGCACGGCCGGCGGCGCCTACGTGCCGGCGATGAGCGACGAGACCGTGATCGTCCGCCACCAGGGGACGATCTTCCTCGGCGGCCCGCCGCTGGTGAAAGCAGCGACCGGGGAGGAGGTGAGCGCCGAGGAGCTCGGCGGCGGCGACGTCCACGCCCGCAAGTCCGGCGTCGCCGATCACCTCGCGGACGTCGTAGGGCTTTCTCGTGTCCTGCGGGATGACGCCATAGATCTCCTTCGGGTCGAAGAGCGGCTCTTCGCTCGCCTCGTGCGTCACGGTCTGGGGCTTCGTGCGATTGAGGCTGGCGACGATGCGGCGCGCG
>DASTGL010000046.1:0-7142 GCA_035719145.1 Solirubrobacterales bacterium | reverse complement strand
AACACCGCCTCGATCGCCGGCAAAGGCGGCCAGGCCTGGCTCTCGATCTACGCCGCGACGAAGGCCGCGGTGATCAACTTCACCCAGTCGACCCACCGTGAGGCCGGCAACGCCGGGATCCAGTGCACGGCGCTGGCTCCGGGCTTCGTCGAGACGCCGATGACCGAGTTCGTCCAGGGCCAGATCCCGCCGGAGGAGATGATCCGGCCCGAGGACCTCGGCGAGGCGGTCAGGTTCCTGCTGCGGACCTCGAAGAACTGCCACATCCCCGAGATTGTCTTCACGCGACCGGGCGAGAGCCTAGACACGCCGTGATTTGCATCGTTTCCACCCTTTGAGCCCCTGTAGGGGCCAAAACTCTGGAAACGATGCCGACCTGAGGGTCCTTGTCGCCGCGTTCGGCGATGCGGGGCACGTGTTTCCGGCGATTGCGCTGGGGAAGGCGCTTGCCGCCCGCGGGCACCAGGTGATGGTCGAGACCTGGGAGGAGCGGCGGGAGGCGGTCGAGGGCGCTGGGCTCGGTTTCGCGGCCGCCGAGGAATACCGGATGTTCCCGCCGCCGGACCCCGACTCCGAGGAAGGTCAGCACGCCGCCGAGGCGGCGAAGGCGTTGCTGCCGCTGCTGGAGGACTTCCAGCCGCACATCGTCGTCAGCGACATCCTCACCCTCGCCCCAACGCTTGCGGCCGAGCGCGCTGGGATCCCGCTGGCGACGCTGATCCCCCACATCTATCCCGTGGTCGAGCCGGGGAACCCGTTCTTCGCGATCGGCCTCTGGCCGCCGCGGACCGGGCTGGGGCGCAAGGTCTGGCGCTACGGTCACGAGCGGGCGCTGCGGGTGGGCCTCGAGCAGGGCCGGCGCGACCTCAACATCCAGCGCCAGCGGCTCGACCTACCGCCGATTGACCGCTTCCACGGCGGCATCAGCCCCGACCTGGCGCTGGTCGCAACCTACCCGCAGCTCGAGTACCCGCGCCGCTGGCCGCCGGGCGTCGAGGTCACCGGCCCGATGACCTTCGAGATGCCCCACCCCGAGATCGAGCTGCCGCCGGGGGACGACCCGCTGGTCCTCGTCGCCCCCAGCACCGCCCACGACTCCGAGAACCACCTGGTCCGCACGGCGCTGGCGGCGCTGGCGGAGGAGCCGGTGCGGGTGGTGGCGACGACCAACCGCGTCGCGCCCCAGCGCCCGATCGACGTCCCCGCCAACGCCAAGCTGGTCGAATGGCTCAGCTACAGCCAGCTGATGCCGGCGGCCTCGCTCGTCGTCTCCCACGGCGGCCACGGCACCGTCGCCCGCGCCCTCGGCGCCGGCACCCCCGTCCTCATCTGCCCGATCATCGGCGACATGAGCGAGACGGCAATGCGGGTCGCCTGGGCGGGCGCCGGCCTCTCTCTACCGTGGCGCCTCTGCCGCCCGGCGCCGCTGCGGTGGGCAGCGCGGCGGGTGCTGCATGAGCGCTCGTTTACCATCGCGGCACAGGAGATTTCGGCTTGGGGAGCCAAAAACGACGGCGCCTCCAGAGGAGCCGAAGCAATCGAGCGCCTGGCGCTAAAGAAGCTCGCCGCCGCCTGAAAAGCTCCGGGGGTGGGACTCGAACCCACAACCTAACGGTTAACAGCCGTTCGCTCTGCCTGATTGAGCTACCCCGGACCGTGCTAAGCCAGGTGAGCTACCCCGGAATAGCGTCCGGAACAGAATTTAGCGGCACCGTCGCGATTCCTGCCTCCACCTCAGCATGGCAGTTCGAGCAGAGCAGGACACACTTACTCGCCTCCGCCCTCAGGCTGGCCAACGAACGCGTGCAACCGCGGTAGCCGAGTTCAAACTCCTTTGACCCAGGATCGAGGTGATGAAACTCGAGTGCCCTGTCGCAGCGGGAATATCCGCAGAGAATGCATTTACCTCCGGCCTCTTCCACCAGGATGCGCTTCAGAAGATGCCGCCGTCGCACGGTTGCTTCAACTCGGCATCGTTTGCAGCGGTAGTAGCCCCGCCCCTCCAGCACGAACAACGTACTTCCATGTCGCCGGCAGGTCAGGGTCGTCTCTCGGCTTCCATCTTTAGGACCATGGTGCCGATGCGACAGCGCTTTAAGCTCGTACTTTCGCATCCAGTGTCGGATCGTCGCCAGACTTCGATCCAGCTCCTTCGCTATTTCGCGCAGCGACATTCCAAGGCGGAGGCGCCGTTCTATCTCCTCCTTCGATGGCGCGCCCTTGGCGCTGTGCTTTTCCGCCCGCACTGCCTCCAGCCCGTGCTTCTTCAGCCAGTAGCTGACCGTCGATTCGTGCTTGCCGACCCGCTTGCCGATCGCTTCGAGAGACATTCCCTCTGACAGGCACTCTTCGAGCAGCTCCTTCTGCATGCCTGCATCTTCTCAGGTCATGCAGACGGAAAGATGCGGATGGAGTTGGCTACACGCTGCCGGCCGGGCGCTCCGCGTGGGCGATCTGCTGGACCAGGGCGGCGCGTTCGCGGCTGAGAGCGGCGCGGCGCTCGTAGTCGCCGCGCTCGCCGGCGGCGGCGATCTCGTCCTCGAGCCGACGCTGGTCGAGGAGGAGAAAGTTCAGCTCCATCGCTTCGTGGGAGGCGGGCTCCTCGCGGGACATGATCACCAGTTCGGCGATCAGGCCGGCGAGCTCGCCGTCTTCATGCGGGAGGTTCGAGGCCGGGTCTTCCGGGTGCTCGCGCAGCCAGGCGGCGGCGCGCAGGCCGCTGGGCGAGAGGTGCGCCTCGGTCAGGCGCGCCAGGTACTCCTTGCCCTCGTTCGGGAGCGCGATGCACATCGCCAGCAGCGCCCGCTCGCGCCGCTCGCGCGAGGTCAGCTCGGCAGGGCGGCGGGCGGGAGTGGTCTGCGTGGGGGCGCGAGTCTCAGGCCCGGGATCCTGCCGCCCGCCGGTGGCGGGAGTAGCCGCGACGACGCGGCCCATCACCATCGCCGGCTCCAGGTCGAGCTGCTCGGCGACCTTGCGGATCAGCTCGTCACGGCTGACGGTCTCCCCCATGCCGGCGAGCACCGGCGCCACCTCCGCCAGGGCCCGGTCGCGCTCCACCGGCGAGGCCGTGTCGGTCCGTTCGAGGACCAGGCGCACCTGGAAGGCGGTCAGCTCCTCGGCCCGCTCGAGGATCTCGCGGAAGCGCTCGGGCCCACCATCGGCGGCCATCATCTCCGCCGGGTCCTCGCCGGCGGGCATCGCCGCCACCCGCAGCCGCATCCGCCGCCCGGCTGCGACCCGCTGGGCCCGCAGCATCGCCTCCTGCCCGGCCGAGTCGGCGTCGAGCGCCAGCACCACCTCCTCGACCATGCCCGAGAGCGCCGCGACCTGGTCGGGGGTGATCGCCGTCCCCATCACCCCCACCGCCTCCTCGATCCCGGCCTGGTGCAGGGCGAGGACGTCGGTGTAGCCCTCGACGACGACGGCGCGTCCGGCTTTGGCGATCGCGGCTTTGGCCCGGTCGACGCCATAGAGGATCTGGCTCTTGTGGAAGAAGTCGGTCTCGGCGGTGTTGACGTACTTGGCGCCCTGGTCGGAGCGCATCGCCCGGCCGCCGAAGCCGAGGACGCGGCCGCGGCGGTCGCGGATCGGGAACATGATCCGCTCGCGGAAGCGGTCGTAGTCGCCGCCGCTGCGGCCGCGCTGCGCCAGCCCGACCGCCCGCAGCTCTTCGACGCTGAAGCCCGCCTGCTGGCCGCGGACCAGGATCTTGTCCCAGGCGCTAGGGGCGTAGCCGACGCCGAACCCGCGCAGGACCTCTTCCCGCAGGCCCCGCTCGGCTAGGTAGTCGCGTGCCTTGCCCGCCTCCTCGGACTCCCAGAGGTAGTTGGCGTAGAAGGCGGCGCTGCGTTCCAGCAGCTGCTCGAGCCGGCGGCGGCGCTGGCGCCTCGCCTCCGCCCGCGGGTCCTCCTGCTCGCGCTCCAGCTCGACCCCGTAGCGGTCGGCCAGCATCTCGACCGCCTCGGTGAAGCTGAGCCCGTCCTTTTCCTCGACGAACTTGATCACGTCGCCGCCGACCCCGCAGCCGAAGCAGTGGTAGAGCTTTTCGGTCGGCTCGACCGAGAACGAGGGCGACCGCTCCTCGTGGAACGGGCAAAGCCCCATGTAATGCGAACCCTGGCGGCGCAGGTCGGTGTGGGCGGAGACGACCTCGACGATGTCGGCCGCCGCCTTCACCCGTTCCAGGCTCTCGTTGGAGATCAGCGCCATCAGAAGCGGGACTCTTCCGGAACCGTGAGCTCGGTGAACTTGGCGATGCAGAAGCGGTCGGTCATTCCGGCGATGTAGTCGGCGACTCGCTGGCACTCGCTCGCCCGCGGATCGAGATTGGGGATCTCTTCGGGACTGGCGAGGTAGTGCTGGAAGAGGCCGCGCATCGTCCGCTGTACCCGCTCGTGCTCGCTGCGCGCCTCCGGACCGAGATAGACGCGATCGAACATGAACTTGCGCAGGCGCAGCATCGCCTGGCCGACCTCGCGTCCCTGGCGGATCTCGTCCTCGCCTTCGGAGTGGTCGACGATGTCGCGCACCAGGGTGTCGATCCGCTGCGAGCCGGTCGGCCCGAGCAGCTCGATCTCCGCGGCCGGCAGGTCCTCCTGGCGGAGGATCCCGGCGCGCAGGGCGTCGTCGATGTCGTGGTTGATGTAGGCGACGCGGTCGACGATCTTGACGATCTGCCCCTCCAGCGTCGCCGGCTTGCGCGAGCCGGTGTGGTTGAGGATGCCGTCGCGCACTTGCTCGGTCAGGTTGAGCCCGTGGCCGTCGCGCTCGAGCACGTCGACGACCCGCAGCGAGTGCTCGTTGTGGCGGAAGCCGGCCCCGCAGTGCTCGCGCAGCGCCTCGTCGAGCGTCTCCTCGCCGGCGTGCCCGAACGGCGGGTGGCCGAGGTCGTGCCCGAGCCCGATCGCCTCGGTCAGGTCCTCGTTCAGACGCAGGGCGCGGGCAACGGTGCGAGCGATCCCGCAGGCCTCGAGCGTGTGGGTGAGGCGGGTGCGGTAATGGTCGCCCTCGGGGGCGACGAAGACCTGCGTCTTGTGCTTCAGCCGGCGGAAGGACTTGGAGTGGACGATGCGGTCGCGGTCGCGCTGGAACGGCGTTCGCAGCGGGCTGTCGGGCTCCTCCCGTAGACGCTGGGCGGGATAGGAACGGGTCGCCTGCGGCGAGAGGAACTCCTCCTCCATCGCGACGATGCGGTCCTCGAAGGTGGCGGTGGCCGGCACGCAGCGATCATACGACCGCGCTCGTAGGCGACGGGGAGGGCCTCCCCGGACAACAGCGGGGAGGGTCCGGGGAGGCCCTCCCCATCGCCTAGGCCGCGGCGCGGAGTTGGACGTGGGCGTGGTGCTCGAGCGTTTCGTTGACTGCGCGCTCGACCAGGCGCAGCGCTCTGGGCTCGGCCTCTGGGGCCTCACTGAGGGGGTTGGCCAAACCCTCGACCATGAAGCTGTGGGCTTCCTCGTCTAGGGGAAAAGAGCCCGCTTCGCAGCTGCCGCAGACGGCGCCGCCGGCGGCGCCGGAGAAGCCGGCGAGCTGCTCCGACTCGCCGCATTGGGCGCAGGAGGCGAGCTCCGGGGCGAACCCGGCTACTAGGGCGAGCTTCAGGCGGAAGGCTAGAGCGGTCTCCAGGGAGGCCGCGCGAGGTGCTGAGGGCTCGTCGAGGAGGGAGAGGTAGCGGCAGAGGAGGTTGTAGGCGGGTGGGTTCGGCTCTGCCGCGTCGAGCAGGCGCAGGACCGCGTCGCAGGCGCGGGCGCCGGCGGTGAGAGCGGCGCCCGAGTTCCGCAGGCGCGGATAGCCGTCCACCGTGGTGGCGCTGGTGACCGTCATGAGGTCGCTGCGGCCTTCGTGGAGAACGAGATCGAGCCGGAAGAAGGGCTCCAAGCGCCCGCCGAAGCGAGATCGGGGTTTGCGCGCCCCCTTGGCGATAGCCCCGATCCGCCCGCGGGTCTTGGAGTAGAGGTGGAGGATGCGGTCGGCCTCGCCGTAGCGAATGCTCCGCAGCACAACCGCCTCAGTCTTGACCGTGGTTCCGGCCACGACAGCAAAGGTGGCTGACGGATCGGACGTTAAAACGCTCAGCTAGGCCGCACTTTGCGTCTTTTCGGGCGCCGCCGCAAGCGGACCTGGCAGCCCGGACAGAAGTAGGTCGAGCGGCCGCCGACGACGATGCGGACGATCGTGCCGCCGCAGCGGTGGCACTCCTCCCCCTCACGGGTGTGGACGAGGAACTCGTCCTGCATCGTCCCCTTCTCGCCGCGGGCGTCGCGGTAGTCGTCGATCGAGGAGCCGCCCGCGTCGATCCCTGCCTCCAGCGCCGCCACGACCCCATCGCGCAGCGCCTCCAGGTGCTCCGCCTTCATCGAGCCAGCCGGTGAAAGTGGATGCAGCTCGGCGCGGAAGAGCGCCTCGTCGGCATAGATGTTGCCGACCCCGGCGACGCCGGATTGGTCGAGCAGGAACGACTTCAGCGGCGCCGTCCGCCCGGCCGCCATCTCGCCCAGCGCCTGCGCCGTGAACTCGGGTGAGAACGGCTCGACGCCGAGCTTCGCGAACCGCTCCTCCAGCCGCGCGTCCTCGATCAGGAAGGCCTCGCCGAAGCGGCGCGGATCGGTGAACCAGAGCTCGCGGCCGTCGTCGAGGACGAAGCGGGCGCGCAGGTGTCGCTCTTCGGTCGAGCGCTCGCTCTCATACAGGCGCCGCCCCTCGGAGGGATCGAGCATCTCCTCGCCCTCGCGGAGGATCAGGTTGCCGGTCATCCGCAGGTGCATGACCAGCGTCCGCCCGCCGTCGAGGTGCATGAGGATGTACTTGCCGCGGCGGCCGAGCCGCTCGATCGCGCTGCCGCTGACCGCCTCCCCCAGCTGCCGCGGCGGCACCGGCCGCGACCAGCGCGGGTCCAGCACTTCCAGCCGCTCGATCCGGTGGCCTTCGACCTCGGGCTCCAGCTGCCGGACGACGGTCTCCACCTCCGGCAGCTCGGGCATTCCTGAGTTCTACTTCAATCGCTGGCGCGTGGGTGGGCGCTGAAGTAGACCTCCTTCAGCCGGTCCCCCGAGAGGTGCGTGTACATCTGCGTGGTCGAGATATCGGCGTGGCCGAGCATCTCCTGGACGGCGCGGAGGTCGCAGCCACCGGCGAGCAGATGG
>DASTGL010000045.1:0-10931 GCA_035719145.1 Solirubrobacterales bacterium | reverse complement strand
GCATCCCCGCGGCGGCCAGCGCCGGCAGCGGCGAGAGCGCTGCCAGGTCGTGCTGGCGGGTCTTGATTTCGTCGCGGAAGGCCTGGCACTGCGCGCAGCTGCGCAGATGGGCGCGGACGTCGCGGCGGCGGGTGACGCGGCCGTCGCCGTCGGACAGGGCCTGGGTCACGGTGGCGCAGCTCATCTCACGCCCTTCCTCCATCTGGCGCAGGCTCTGGCGCGCCTCGTAGAGGGTCTGCCGCGCGACCGCGCCCGAGGTCTCCAGGGCGCTGCCGATCTCCTCGAATCCGAGCCCGGCCAGCTCGCGCATCACCAGCACCTCGCGCTGGCGCTCCGGCAACGCTTTCAGGTCGGTGAGCAGGCGGCGCAGCCGTTCCCGCGTCGCCGCGTCCTCGGCCAGTCCGTAGCCCGGGGCGATCTGCTCGACGTCGAGCTCGCGCGTCTCCCGGCGCCGCCGCAGCAGGTCGATCGACTCGTTGTGGGCGATCCGGTACAGCCACGGCTTCAAATCGATCTTGCGCTCCTCCCCCGGCAGCGCCCGCAGCACCTTGATCATCGTGTTCTGCAGCGCTTCGGAGGCGTCGTCGGGATTGCCGACGATCGCCAGGCAGAAGCGGAAGAGGCTCTGGTGATAGCGGTTGAAGATCGCCGCGAAGGCGTGCTCGTCCCCCCCGACCGCACGGCGAGTCAGCCGCTCGTCGGAGAGCAGGCGGGAGAGCGGGGCGGCGACGGCTTCGCTCATCGCCCGATTTTCCCATCCCGGGCCATCTTTTCCTACTAATTGGCATATCCGACGTTCCTTAAACGGGACGTCCGGGGGACTGTCAGCGCAATTCTGGATAGGCCTGACGGAACAAAGGCACCCGCGTTTGTTAAGAAAACTGGTCCAAACGCAGGCGGTTTGCGCCGGCGAGAAACAGGAGGAACTCACGTGGTCGGAGCTTTGATCGGACTTCTCATCATCGTCGCGATCGTGCTGGTGCTGGCGAAGGTCGCCGTCGCCGGCGGGATCCTCGGCCTGATCGCCCTGATCCTCCTGATCCTCCTCCTGCTCGGCCGCCTCTAACCCGGCCACCACCCCGAACTGCATCAACTTGACCACCCACCGGGTGGATAAGTTGATGCGGTTCGCCGTTCCTGGGTAGGGAAGAAGCTGATGCCCGATCTCGTCCTCGGTCCGCTGCTGCGCCATGTCTCCGAAACCCAGGCGACCGTCTGGGTCGAGACCGAGGAGGCCTGCGAGGTCGAGATCCTCGGACGGAAGGAGCAGACCTTCCGGGTCGAGGGGCACCACTACGCGGTCGTCTGCATCGAGGATCTCGAGCCGGCCTCGCGCTACGAGTACGAGGTGAAGCTCGACGGCGAGGTGCGCTGGCCCGAGCCGGGCTCCGAGCTGCCGCCGAGCGCGATCCGCACCATCGACGCTGACAAGGAGCTCGACATCATCTTCGGCTCCTGCCGGGTAGCCGTCCCCCACGAGGCGCCCTTCACCGAACCGAAAGACGAGACCGAAGAGGGGCACGAGGTGGACGCGCTCTGGGTGCTGGCGCGGCAGATGTGCGCCGGCGAGCGCGACGACTGGCCCGAGCAGCTCTTCCTGCTCGGCGACCAGGTCTACGTCGACGAGGGCTCGCCGAAGACGCGGAAAAAGATCAAGGAACGGCGCGGCACCGACACCCCGCCCGGCGACGAGGTGACCGACTTCGAGGAGTACACCTGGCTCTACGAAGAGAGCTGGCAGGAGCCGCTGATCCGCTGGCTCTTCTCCAACGTCTCGGTCTCGATGCTCTGGGACGACCACGACATGAGCGACGACTGGAACATCTCCCGCTCCTGGCTCTTGGAGATGCAGGCGAAGTCCTGGTGGCACCGGCGCGCGGTCGGCTGCATTGCCAGCTACTGGATCTACCAGCACCTCGGAAACATGTCCCCGCGCGAGCTGGCCGAGGACGACCTCTACCAGCGGGTCAAGGGCAACCAGAAGGCCGAGGAGGAGATCTTCCCCTGGGCCCACCGGATCCAGTCGGCCGGCTCGGGCACGCGCTGGAGCTTCTGCCGCGACTTCGGCAAGACCCGGGCGATCTTCATCGACTCCCGCGCCGGCCGCGTCCTCGAGGAGGACCGCCGGGCGATCGTCGACGACGAGGAGTGGGAATGGATCGTCGAACACTGCGAAGGCGACTTCGACCACCTGCTGGTCTGCACCACCGTCCCCTGGCTCCTCTCCCCCGCCTTCGATCGGCTTGAGGCCTGGAACGAGAAGCTCTGCGACGGCGCCTGGGGCAAGCCGGCCGCCTGGGCGAGCGAGAAGCTGCGCCGCGAAGTCGACTTCGACCACTGGGCGGCCTTCGGCGAGTCCTTCGCGAAGCTGCGCGACCTCCTGCACGAGGTCGCCGCCGGCGAGCGCGGCAAGGCGCCGGCCTCGATCGTCGTCCTCTCCGGCGACGTCCACCACGCCTACCTGAGCGAGGCCGGCTACCCCCGCAACGGCAGCTCCGCCGGGCGGGCCCCGGTCTACCAGGCGGTCTGCTCCCCCTACCGCAACCCGCTCGACGAAAACGAGCGCCGCGTCGTCCGCGCCGCCTTCGGCAAGCCCCTGATCGCCGTCGCCAACCTCCTCGCCCGCGCCGCCGGCGCCCCCGACCCGGGGATCCGCTGGCGCACCCTCGACGGCCCCTACTTCGACAACCAGGTAGCGAGCCTCCACATCGACGGCCGCCAAGCCTGGGCCCGCCTCGACAAAACCGTCCCGGGCGAAGAGGGCAAGGAGGCCCTGGAAGAGAGCTTCTCCCGCCAACTGGCCTGAGAGCCCATCCCGTGGTTCCTTTGTCCGGCTATAGACGACAAAGGAACCACGACTTCGCTTAGCTGCGCCGATTCCTGGGTACAGGCACCTGGGCTATGGGAGCGACGGGTGACGGGTTGAGCATCGAGCGGGTCAGATGGCTGCTGGGTGGGGCTGCGGTGGCGCTGCTGCTCGCGCTGATCGTGGTGCCGGCGGCGCGAGCCGACTTCCCGACCCTCTACGGCGGCCACGTACCCTGCGCGGCTCAGCCCTCGAACGGCAACGTGCGCCTCTGCGGCGGCAAAACGACGACCTGGGACGGCGTCACCGAAATCGACCTCAACGTGGTGCTGCCGCCGCAGCCGAGCGGCGGCGAAGACGGTCCCTACCCGGTGATCGGGCTCTTCCACGGTTGGGGTGGGCACAAGATCGGGCTCGAAGACCCGCGGGTGCAGCAGTGGGCCGAAGCCGGCTACGCGGTCTTCAGCATGAGCGACCGCGGCTGGGGCAATTCCTGCGGCGGCAGCGATCCCGACCGCCTGCTGAAAGCCGCCACCGGCTGCAAAGAAGGCTTCAACCACCTGATGGACGACCGCTACGAAGTCCGCGACGCCCAGTACCTGATCTCCGTCCTCGCCGACGAAGGCGTCGCGCAGCCGAAGAAGATCGGCGCCACCGGCGTCTCCTACGGCGGCGGCATGTCGATGGCGCTGGCGACGCTGCGCAACCGCACGATGCTCCCGAACGGGGAACTCGTCCCCTGGAAAAGCCCCGGCGGCAAGGAGATGGAACTCGCCGCGGCGGTGCCGCAGTGGCCCTGGACCGACCTCGCCTACTCGCTGATGCCGAACGGCAGCACCCTCGACTACGTCACCGACTCTCCCTACAAAGGCCCGGAAGGCAAAGCCCGGATCGGGATCGAGAAGGCTTCCTTCGTCACCGGCCTCTACGGGACCGGCCTGGCGGAGAGCAACTACTCGCTGACCGACAAAGAAGCGGACCTGAACGGCTGGTACACGCTGATCAACAGCGGCGAGCCCTACGAGTCGAAGCCGCAGACGCAGGAAATCCTCGACCAGATCACCACCTACCACTCCTCGTACTACATCGACCACTCCGAGCCGCCGGCGCCGCTGCTGATCCAGAACGGCTGGAACGACGACCTCTTCCCGGTCGACGAGGCGGTCCGCTACTACAACCGCACCCGCGCCCAGTACCCCGGCGACCCGATCTCGCTCTTCCTGATGGACGACGGCCACGCCCGCAGCCAGAACAAGGCCGCCGACGAGGCGCTCTTCCTCCAGCGCGAGAACGCCTGGTTCGACCACTACCTGAAGGGGGTCGGCACGGCGCCGAGCTCAAGTGCCGAAGCGCTCACCACCACCTGCCCGAAAGCAGCCGCCTCCGAAGGCCCCTACCGCGCTGACAACTGGCAGGACCTCTCCCCCGGCGAGATCCAGCTCGACGGCGTGCCGGCGCAGACGATCGTGCCCGGAGCGGGCGACCCGACCATCGGCAAAGCCTTCGACCCGATCGCCGGCAGCGGCGCCTGCGCCACCGCTCCTGGCGCCGACCAGCTCGGCACCGCCAACTACCGCCTGCCGGTCCCCTCCCCCGGCTTCACTCTGCTCGGCTCGCCGACGATCACCGCCGACCTCGGCACCGCCAATGTCGACTCCGAGCTGGCCGCGCGCCTGCTCGACGTCCTCCCGAACGGCGAAGAGCGGCTGGTCGCCCGCGGCCTGCTGCGCCCGGGGAACGGCGGCACCGGCGTTGTCTTCCAGCTGCACCCGCAGGGCTACCGCTTCGCCGGCGGCGACACCGCCAAGCTGGAGCTGCTCCCCTCCGACGCCCCCTACGCGCGGCCGTCGAACCTGCAGGGGCCGATCACGGTCTCCAAACTGCGCCTGCGGCTGCCGGTGCTGGAGCAGCCCGGCTCGCTCGGTGGCCTCGTCAAGGCCCCCTGAGGCCTAAGCCGACGCCTCCGCCTCCGCCGGCACGCGTAGTCCCTGGCGCCGGCGTTCCCACAGGGCCCAGCCGCCCATCACCGCGCCGGCGTAGAGCCAGCCGAGGACGACGTCGAAGAAGTAGTGCTCGCCGGTCGCCATCAGGGTCAGGCCCATCGCCAGCGGATAGAGCAGGAGCAGCGGCCGCAGCCAGGGGCGCACCCGGCCCCAGAGGAAGAGCGCGACCAGCATCGTGAAGGCGGAGTGGAGCGAAGGGACGGCGGCGACCAGGTTGCTCACGTCCTGGCCCTTGGAAAAGAGCGAGGCGGTGCCGACGCTGAGCACCTTCCAGCCGTCGCCGGTCGTCCGGTGCACTTCCCCGATCAGGCCCATCTGGCCGGCCATCCACGGCGGCGCCGCCGGGAAGACGACGTAGGTGGCGAGCCCGGCCAGGGCCAGCGTCACCAGCCGCCGGGTGAAGCGCTTGAAGCCGAGCCGGTCGCGCGCCCAGAGCCAGCCGGCGAGGGCGAAGGGAACGATGAAGTAGGAGGTGTAGGTGAGGGTGAAGCCGACGTCCCACCAATGGACGACGTGCGGCTCGTAGAGCCGCCTCTGCAGCCAGACCGTCGGCACTTCGCCGAAGACGGCGCGGTCAAAGTCGATCATCGGGTGGACGTGGACGCCGATCCCGAGCGAGTCGGCGGCGCCGCGGGTGAGGTCATACGCCCAAAGCACCGCGACGATCGGCAGCCAGTCGATCACCAGCTGGGCGATTTCGCGCGGCGGCCGGCCGATCGAGGCGCAGGCGAGGGCGCCACAGGTCCAGAGGATCACCAGCTCCCGCTGGACCGGGATCCCGTAGTGGGCGCTCCAGAGAATCAGGGCGACGAAGTAGAGCCCGAGCGCGTAGGGCCGCACCGCCCCCAAGGAGGCGAAGCGGAACCGACTGGCCTGCTCGCCCCCGATCTCGACAAATTCACCAGTGGCCATCGCCTTCATGCTAGGGCCGGGGCACGCCAGGAGCCTCGCCCGCGCCGAGAG
This sequence comes from Solirubrobacterales bacterium, assembly GCA_035719145.1. GTDB lineage: Bacteria > Actinomycetota > Thermoleophilia > Solirubrobacterales > 70-9 > VAYN01. Next base: position 5,159 of record DASTGL010000045.1, on the reverse strand, counting down.
GGCGCGCGATCAGGGCCCGGGCGGCGGGATCGGGCTGCGCTTCAGATGCGAGAAGACGTTCTGCTTGTAGCCGCCGTCGAGGCCTTCGGCGAAGGCGGCGCTGGCGGCCGGCAGGTTCTCGACCGGCCACTGGGCGTCGCGGTCGGCCTTGTCGAACCAGACGAGGCCGCGGACCTTGGGATAGCCCCGGCGCAGGGAGGCGAACATTTCCCCGATCCAGCCCGCCTTTGCTTCGTCGCTGCCGGTCGAGGCGACCTCCGCCACCATCATCGGCTTTTCCGGGGCGATGCGGGCGACGCGCCGGTAGCTGGCGGCGAAGAGCTGGTCGAAGGTCTGCCAGGGCAGCGCCAGCGGCGATTCCGGCCCCCAGTTGTAGCCGTCGAGACCGGTCCAGTCGACGTAGCGGTCGCCCGGGTAGAACTGCCTCAGGCCGGTGCCGACGAACGGGCACCAGACCCAGCTGACGTTGGTCGCCCCCGCCTGTTCGAAGATCCGGTGCACATGGCGCCAGGCGAGGACGAATTCCCCCGCCTGGTTGTCGTTGACGCCGGCGCCCCAGGGGAACCAGCTGCCGTTCATCTCCCAGTCGAAGCGGAGGAAGAAGGGTCGCCCCCAGGCCGCGGCGTTGCGGGCGAAGTAGCGGATGTAGCGGTCGTAGCGGCCGCTGCGCAGCTCGGCGAGGCCGAACTTCGACTGGTCGCCGCCGCCGCTCGCGCCCGAGTTCCAGCTGAACAGCGGGATCGCGCCGTGGCTGCGGATCTGCTCGAGCGGGGTCAGCGGAAAGGGGTTGAAGTGGCAGGCCGGTTCGCAGCTCGCGAAGGGGGCCGAGAACTCGATCAGCGAGAGGCGGTGGCCGACCCGTTCCTCGAACTGCGTCGCCGCGTCCATGTCCCAGGGAGCTTCTTCGCCGGTCAGCTGCCGGCCGATCCAGGCTCCCCAGTAAGAGAGGCGGGGGCCGGCGAGCGCAGATCCTGGCTGGGCGAGCAGGATCAGCAGCGCCAGGAGGAGGACGGCGCCGCGCCGCCTCACTTCAGTTCGAAGCTGGTAAGGTCCTGCCCGAAGATCGGGCTGACGATGACCTTTTCGAGGTCGACCTGGTCGGAGACGAAGGTGCCGAGGGTGAGGGTGCCGAACGGCGCCCACGGCGCCTGCCTCATCACTTCCTTGTCGAGCGCGGCGTATTCGGCTTCCTGCTTCGGCCCCAGCTGTTCGCTCCCGAGCCGCTTGATCTTGGCGTTGATCGCCGGCACGTCGAACATCGCCCAGTTGGTGTTGCCGCTCGGGAGGATGCTTTCGCCGGAGAGCTGCGGCTGGAAGTAGTCGTTCGGGTGCGGGTAGTCGAGCAGCCAGTTGCTCCAGCCGGCGTCGAGGTCGGGGGTGCTGGTGTTGCTGATCAGGGTGAAATAGGTCGAGGCGCTGATCACTTTCAGCTTTACCTCGAAGCCGAGCTGCTTCAGCACCTGTTCGAAGTATTCGCCGGCTTCGTTGTTCGGCGGCAGGTTCAAGGTCCAGACCGTCACCTTGCGGTCGCTCGGCTTCGCCGCGGCGATCAGTTCCTTCGCCTTGGCGAGGCTGTGAGGGTAGAGCTCGAACTTCTCGTAGCCCGGCATCTCCGAGGGCAGGATCTGCTGGGTCGGCTTGATCGTGCCGGCGTAGATCCGTTCCAGCGCCGCCGGGTCGATCGCGTAGTTGACCGCCCGTCGCACCCGCACGTCGTCGAACGGCGCCCTCTGCGTGTTCATCCAGAAGTAGTAGACGCTGATCGTCGGCACCTCCTTGAACTGGGTGCCTTCGTACTTCTTCTTCAAGTCGGCGTAGCGGTCGGGCGGCGGCTGGTTTTTCATCCAGTCGACCTTGCCCTGTTCGACTTCGTTCAGCTGCGCGTCGGGGTTCGACTGGACCCTGAACTTGATCGCGTCGACGTGGCCGCTCGGCAGGTCCGGCATCGCTTCGCCGTTGGCCTTCGCCCAGGCCGGGTTGCGTTCGTATTCCCAGCCGCGGCCGGGCTTGACGTCGGTGATCACGTAGGGCCCGGTGGCCGGCGGCGGGTGCGCGGTCTGGTCTTCGTTCGGGGTGCCCGGCGGCAGCAGGGCCGCGTAGGTGAGACCGAGCACGTAGCTGAAGGTGCCGCTCGGTTCGGTCAGGTGGACGACGATCTTGCCGCTGGCATCGTCGGTTTCGATGCCCGGGATCCCGCCCTTCTTCGTCTTCGCGAACTGTTCGGCGCCGACGATCCCGGTGAAGAAGGTGGAGCCGACCGAGTTGACGCGGAAGAGCCGTTCGACGACGAAGCGGAAGTCGGAGGCTTTGACCGGGGTGCCGTCGGAGTACTGCAGGCCCGGGCGCAGGAAGAGCGTGTAGCGCCTGCCGCCCTGGTCGATCCGCGGCAGGTCCTTGGCGAGGCCGGGGATCAGCTTCGTCCCGGCCGTGCCTTCGGCGTGGGCGTAGGTGAGGAGCGGGATGTAGACGTTCTGCAGCGCGGTCGCGCCTTCGAGCGAGAAGGAGAGCCCGGGATCGAGCGATTCCGGGAAGGCGGTGTAGGTCCCGGTCAGGGTGCCGCCTCCGGAGGAGCCCCCGGACGAAGACCCGCAGCCCGCCAAGACGGCGCAGGCCAGCAGCATCCCGATCCCCACGGTGCCTGATCTCCCCAACTTCCTCACAGCGTTCCCCCTCGTCGCTTGAAGGCGGGCCTCAATGTACCGCTATGTCTGCAACCGGGCACCGGCTCACACCCTGATCGGCCCGTGGTCGCTTTGGTAATGGCCCAGCGTCTCGTCCGTCGTCTCCCCCGGCATCTTCAGCCGCTTGCGCAGGGTTTCGGCGAAGTCGTCGATCGCCATCCGCAGGATCTCCCCCCGCACCCGCAGCGCCTGCGGGCGCCCCTCCCCGCGCGCCTCGTCGGCGAGCGAGCCGAGGAAGGGCAGCAGCCCGGCCAGGGCCCGCTCCTCGTCCTCGGTGCGGAAGTAGTGGACGATCGGGAAGTGGATGATGTCGCGGCGGGTGCGGATCAGCTGCTCGGAGAAGCCGGCGAGGAGCGTCTCCAGCAGCTCCGGATCGGCGTCGGCCAGCTGCTCTCCCAGACGGTCCTCGGCCTCCTTGGCGAGGTGGACCTCGTGGGCGAGCGAGTCGCGGCGGGAGATCGCGCCGTAGATCGAGATCAGCCAGGAGATGCTGGCGGTGAGCAGGCCGAGCCCGAACAGCGTCTCGATCGGGCCGAGGATCCGCAGCAGCGAGGCGGCCGGGGAGATGTCGCCGTAGCCGAGGCTCGTCAGGTTGACCAGCGAGACGTAGAGGGCGTCGAGGAAGCCGGAGTGGGCGGCGGGATCGAGCTGGGGGTCGAAGTTGAAGCCCTGCGGCAGCTGTGGCCAAAAGACCAGCGCCCACCCCACCGCCAGCAGCGCCGCCCAGGTGCCGACGACGGCGATGTAGCTGAGCGGGCCGACCAGCAGCCCCAGCGTCCCGCTCTTCCCCGGCGCCCGCCGCGCCAGCGCCGCCATGCCCCGCACCACCCGGCGGGTGATCGTCCCCCGCCCCAGCGGGTGGAAGAGGACGTCGAAGATGTCCCGCAGGGCGAGCACGATCAGCACCACCCCCAAGACCGTCCAGCCGATGTCCACGATGGGGACGCTACAGGCGGCGCTCAATCATCAGCGCCAGGGGCCACGGTCTGCAGTCCAGCGCGCCGCGCCGCGGCTGCCTGTCGCTTGTCGTAAGTGACGAAGGAATCGATCGGAGAGATGAGGAGCGCGGTGACGACGTGGATGGCATCGAGGCTCCGCAGCAGAGGCTCGCCGAACAAGCCCGCTCCAACCAGCAAGGAGTCGTCGACTGGACGAAGGGCAAGCGAGTCAAGCACCTCTGCCGCGCGCTGCAAGGCCGGTTCCAGCTGGAAACGAGGTCTTTCGGCGGCCGTCCGTTGGAGGGCTCGTGGGACCTCGGTCAGCACCAGCTCGCTGCTGACCAGATCCGCTCCCTGCAGAAATTCGCGCAAGGCCGCGGCGCCCTCCTCTTCGATGTCGCGGACTACCTTGACGAGAGCCGAGGCATCGATGTAGACGAGGGCCATCGATCAGCGGTAGCCGCGATCTTCTTCAATGGCCTCGGTGAGAGCATTGGGAGGCAGGTCCATTTTCATCGGTGGAGGCAGGGGCCCTGGCCGTTTCGGCGGTTTCACTTGCCCTTCGGCGATCAGCTGATCCAGGCGGCTCTCCGCGTTCGGAATCGGCCCCAGCATCGCTACCGGACGATTGCGGTCAGTGACTACGAACCGCTCCCCCGCGGCAATTTTCCGCAGGTAAACGCTGAGGTTCTGTCGCAGTTCGGCAACGCCGACGTGGTCGCTCATGTACACGAAAGTAGCATGAGCTGGAGCGTCATCGACCGGATGAAGCGCTACCGCCATGCCCCTATAAGGCCTGGGAGCCGGAAACTCTCCCCCCTGCCGCCACCGATCGCACGAGCTCGGTCAGCTCGGCGCCGACCCGGTCCCACGAGTAGTTGGCGACGGCGCGCTCGACGGCGCGCTCGCCGCGACGGCGGCGATCCTCCGCGTCGTTGACCGCCGCGACCATGCAGGCGGCCAGGGCATCGAGGTCGTCGGGCTCGACCAGCCAGCCGGTCGCTGGGTCCTCGACGATCGCCGCCGGGCCGCCGCGGTCGACGGCGATCACCGGCAGGCCGCAGGCCATCGCCTCGACCAGGACCTGGCCGAACTGCTCGCGCACCGCGGCGTGGACGAGGAGGTCGCCGGCGCGGAGGAAGCCGGGCAAAGCGCCGTGGCCGTGCCAACCGGCGAGGAAGACGTCGCGGGCGCCGGTCCGCTCGATCGTCTCGTACGGGTGCTCGCCCTCCCACTCCCCCGGGTAGCCGCCGATCAGGACGAGGGCCGCGCGCCCGTCGAAGCCGGGCCGCGCGGCGGCGAAGGCCTCGATCAGCAGCGGCAGGCGCTTGACCTCGGTGAAGCGGCCGACGGCGAGCAGCACCGTGCCCGCCAGCGCCTCCAGGTCCTGGTCGCGATAGGCGACGCTGCCGGGCGCGCCGCCCGGTGCCCAGCCGCGCGGCCGCTCGACCAGGTGGCGGTGCCAGTGCGCACGGCGGTCGATCGGCGCCGGAGCGAACGCCGGATCGAAGCCGTTGGGGATGCAGGCGAAGCGCTCCTC
>DASTGL010000044.1:0-9944 GCA_035719145.1 Solirubrobacterales bacterium | reverse complement strand
GCGTCGGGCGATCCTGGTCGAACCGCGCTCCGCTCCGGCCCGGGCTCCGGCGCTGCCCTCTGCGCAAACCAGCGTCGCGACCCGGGCCCGATCCGGCACCGTCTTCACGGGCCTGGGATTCGACGCCTGCAGCACCCCCTCGGCGCGCTCGATGAACGCCTGGAAGGAATCCCCCTACCGCGCGGTCGGCGTCTACATCGGCGGCGTCAACCGCGCCTGCTCGCAGCCGAACCTGACGCCGGAATGGGTGGCCGCGCAGACGTCGGCGGGCTGGCACCTGATCCCGACCTACGTCGGCCTGCAGGCGCCGACCAGCGCCTGCTCGAGCTGCGCCAAGCTCAGCGCCAGCCAGGCGACCGCGCAGGGAGTCGCCGCCGCGGTCGACGCCGTCGAAGCGGCGAACGAAGTGGCGATGGGCCCCGGCAGCCCGATCTACTTTGACATGGAGTCCTACAGCCGCACCTCCTCGGCGACCGCCGCCACCCTCGCCTTCCTCGAAGCCTGGACGAAGAAGCTGCACGCGCTCGGCTACGTCTCCGGCGTCTACAGCTCGAGCTCATCCGGGATAGCCGACCTCGGCGCCCAGGTCGGCAGCGGCTACGAACTCCCCGACCACCTCTGGATCGCCAACTGGAACGGCTCGACCAGCACCTCCGATCCGGTGGTCCCGGCCAGCGCCTGGACGCCGCACCAGCGCATCCACCAATACGCCGGCGGCCACAACGAGACCTACGGCGGGGTGACGATCAACATCGACAACGATTCGGTCGACGGGGCCACCGTGGGCGAAGCGACGCTGCCGCCGACGCCCGAAGACAACCCCGTCGGCGCTTTCGATCTCGTCGCCGCGGCCGGACCAGGACAAGTGCGGGTCCGCGGCTGGGCATTTGACGGCAACGCCCCCACCACCCCGCTCTCGATCCGGCTCGTCGTCGGCGGCCGCGAAGGCGAACCTGGGGTGGCGACCTACGAACTCGGCCCGGTCGCCAACCTCTCCCGCCGCGACGTCCGCCTCAAGTACCCGGAAGCCGGCGGCCACCACGGCTTCGACCTCAGCCTGCCGACGGTGAAGTCGGGACGCCAGCGCGTCTGCGCCTACGCGCTCGACATCGAACCAGGCGAAGACACCCCGCTCGGTTGCAAAGGCGTGACGATCCCGGTCGCGGTCCAGGTCTCGAACCTGAAGGCCGGCCGCAACCGCGTGCAGCTGCGCCTCACGTGCGGCTGGCCGGAAGGGACCGAATGCCCCGGCCAGATCGTCCTCCGCACCCGCCTCCGCGTCCCGGTCGCCCACCGTGGCCGCGGCCCGCGAACCCGCGCGGTAACCCGCGTGATCGGCCGCGCCCCCTTCCGCCTCAGCGGCGGCCAGGCGCACACCTACCGCGTCCCGCTGACCGCCATCGGTCGCACGCTGCTGCGCTTCCGGGGGCGGCTGAAGACCCACGTGCTGGTCGCGATCCCAGGCGGGCACCGCATTGGGGTTGTCGAACTGCGCGGCTAGCCGTCGCCCAAGGCTTCGCGCAGGCTCGCCAGCTCCCGGCGGAGATCCGCGAGCTCGCGCTCGATCCGATCGAGCCGATCCTCTGAAGGCGCCTCCGGAGATGGATCGCCGGCGGCCTGGGTAGACGAACCGGTCTCTGCGGGGGGCATATCCTCGCCCTCCTCCTCGCCACCGAGCACCTGCTGGTAGCGCTCCTCCTTCCGGCCCGGGCGGCGCGGTTGGCGGACGACGAGCTCGCGCTCGACCAGCCGCTCCAGCGTCTCCTGCACCGCCGCCAGGCTCTCGAAGGAGTGCAGTCGCTCGCTGCGCTGCTTCAGCTCGCCGGGCGTCTGCGGCCCGCGCAGCATCAGCACCGCGAGCAACGCCAGCTCCGCATCCTCGATCCCGAGCGCCTCCGGCAGCAGGTGGCGGTACTTGCGGGCGCGGCTGCCGGCGCCGCTGGCGAGCCGAGTCCAGCCTCGCAAGGCCAGCCGCCGCAGCGCCTCGACCACCGTCGCCTCGTCGTAGGCGACGACAGGATCGCGGTTGGTCGACTGGTTACAGGCCAGCCTCAGCGCGTTGAGGGAGAGCGGGTAGGCGTCCGGCGTCGTCCGCTGCTTCTCGACCAGGCAGGCGACTACCCGGATCTCGACTGCGTCGGGCTCCATCAGCTCCGGTCGGGACGGTCCGGGTAGATCTCGTCGATCGTCAACAGGGCGCGATAGGGCGCTCCCGCCGCGGCTTCGATCCGCTCGGCGCCGCCGGCAAGGCGATCGACCACGGCGACAACCCCGGCGACCTCGAGCCCCTCCTCCTTCACCCGCTCGATCGCCTGCGCGGTCGAGCCGCCGGTGGTGACGGTGTCCTCGACGACGAGGCAGCGCACCCCCGCCTCGACCGGCCCCTCGACCCAGCGCTGCAGACCGTGCTCCTTGCGGGCGCTGCGGACGAAGAAAGCGACCAGGTCATCCCCGCCCGGGACAGCGATCGCCGCGCAGGCCGGCGGAATCGCCGCCGTCGCCGGTCCCCCGACCGCCGTCGCCCCGACCTCGTGCGCCATCGCCGCGATCAGCTCTCCGGCAGCGCGAAATCCTTCCGGCCGCATCAAAGTCCGCCGCGCGTCGACGTAGTACTGCGCCGTCGCCCCGCTCGCCAACGTCACTTCGCCGAGGATCAGAGAGTGCTCGCGCAGCTCCGCGAGCAAAGTCTCCTTGGCGGCGGCGAGATCGGCCACGCCTAGAAAACGAAAATCGACTCGCCGTAGTGCAGCTGTTCGTAGATCCGCGGCTGATCGGCGATGAAGGTGCGGACGCAGCCGTGGCTGGCGGCGTAGTTCGGGACTTCGGCATAGCCGTGGACGGCGTAGCCGTTGTGCCAGTAGAACGAGTAGTACATGCCCTCTGAGTTGTAGCCCGGTTCCTGACGGTAGAAGGTGTAGTGGCCGGTGATCGTCGGGGTCGAGGGCTTGCCGGTCGAGACCGGGTAGATCGCGAACGGCTTCCCCTTTTTGATCAGGACCAGGACCTGCTTGCTGAGCGGGACCTCGGCGTGTTCGCCCGCGTTCGGGTACTTGGGGCGGTAGCCGCCCTTGCCGCCGAAGACCTTCTTCACCAGGCCGGCGCCGGCCTTCTGGCTGCGGTTCATGTCGTTGACCTTGCGGTAGGCGAGGACCTCGCGCCCGAGCCGGCCGTTGAAGCACTTGCCGCCGCCGGAGACGTAGCCCATCTTCGCCAGCTCCTGTTTGAAGCCCTTGACGACCTTGCCGCATTCACCCGGGTGCAGGGAGGGGAAGCTGACCTTCCAGCTCTTGCGAACGGTGCTGTCGCCGCCGAGCGCCGCGGTCGCCTTGTGCTTGGCGGCGACCGCGTACTTGCCGTCCTCCTTGACGATCACGCTCGCTTCGAAGGTCCCTTCTTCGCCCCTGCCCTTGCCGACCGCGACCTGGCGGCTGACCAGGCGGTGGCCGTCGAGGTAGAAGGTGACCTCGACCTTCTGGCCGGGGACGTAGGGCGAGAGCGTGCCGCGCACCGGCACCGTGTCGTAGATGTCGGCGCGGCCGCCGTGCAGGCCGCCGACGTCGATCTTCACCGTCGCGTCCGGAACCGGCGCCGGCTTCGGCGGCTTCGGCTGGGCCGCGGCAGCGGCGCTCGCGGGCAGGGCGAGGGCGGCAGCGACGGCAAGCAGGGACGAGAGGCGCTTCACGAGGCGGGAACTTTACTGCCCGAGCAGGGCGACAGAGTTGTTCAGCATGTGCAGCAGGATCCCCGGCACGATCGAGCCGGTCTTCTCGTAGAGCAGGCAGAGGAGGAAGCCGAAGACGATCAGCGGCGGCACCGCGCTCAACCCGGTGAGGGCGTGCAGGCCGCCGAAGATGAGGCCGCCGATCAAAGCCGCCGGGATCTTCGGCAGGCGCTCCCGCAGGCCGCCGTAGAGCATGCCGCGAAAGCAGGTCTCCTCGCTGATCGGCGCCGCGATCACGATCAGCAGCACCTGCACCGGCACCGCCCCGAACCCTTCGGCGATGTCCTTCTGCTTCGGTTCGACGATCAGCAGCGAGTAGAAGGTGGCGAAGAGGAGATAGACGCCGATCGCCGCCGCCATCCATTTGAAGGCGGAGGGGCGAAAGGGCCGCAGGCCGAGCCGCCGCAGGATCTCCCCCATCCCTTTCGCCCCCTGCTGGGCGGCGATCGCCATCGGCACCAGCAGGAAGCCGAGCGCCGTCGCCAGCTGCACGCCGACGTTGCCGAGGGTGGTGAGGTCGCCGTTGCTCTTATGCCCGGCGATAGCCGCCGGCGCCCCGAGCACGATCCCGGTGCCGAGCGCGAGGACCACCCCGAGCAACGCCGTCCCGGGCCCCCAGTTCGAGTAGGGGAACCGCGACGGGCGCGGCTCGGCGACGGGATCGGCAGTTAAGTTGCCCTCCATGTCGCCCGCAGTCTCACAGGTCTCGCGCACGACCCGGACGCGCCTGCGGATCCTCCGCCGCCTCGTCTTCCTCGCCATCCTCCTCGTGCTCGCGATGCTGGCGCTGAGTCAGTTCACCGAGCTGAAGCGACTGGCGGCCGGCGTCCTCGCCTCGACCGCGCTGGTCGTCGCCGTCGTCGGCTTCGCCGCCCAGCGCACCCTCGCCAACATGATCGCCGGGATCCAGATCGCCGTCTCGCAGCCGATCCGGATCGGCGACCGCGTCAGCTTCGAAGAATGCGAGGGCCGGGTCACCGACATCACCCTCTCCTACACCTACCTCGACCCCGGCGACGGCAGCTCGATCGTGATCCCCAACCAGATGCTGGTCGAAGGCACCGTCCACAACCACTCGACCGCCGACACGATCGAAGAGAAGACGGCCTGAGCGAGGCGGTCCGCGAAGTACCCTCTGGACGATGACGCAGCGCAACCGGCGACGCCGGCGTCCGCGTGGAGGGATCGGCGCCAAGCTCCTGCTCGTCTTCGGCTGCGTCTTCGTCCTGCTCGGGATCGCGGCGATCGCGGTCACCTCCTGGGTCCTCGACGTCGCCGCCGAGGCGCCTTCGCTCTCCACCTGCAAACGGATCGGCAAGGGCGGGAACACGGTCGTCTACGCCGCTGACGGGACCAAGCTGGGCCTGGTCCGCTCGCCGGTGGCGCGGCAGCTGGTCTCGATCGAACGGGTGCCGAAGAGCCTGCAGCTGGCGACGGTGGCGATCGAGGACCAGCGCTTCTACGAGCACGGCGGCGTCGACTACGAGGGCATCCTGCGGGCGGCGGTGAAGGACCTGGAAGCGGGCGAGCCGGTCGAGGGCGGCTCGACGATCACCCAGCAGCTGGTCCGCAACCTCTGCATCCGCAAGCCCGAACGCAACCTCGAACGCAAGATCGTCGAGGCGAAGCTCGCGGTCGAGTACTCCGAACGCCACAGCCGCAAGGAAATCCTCGGCTCCTACCTCAACGTCGCCTCCTACGGGACCGTCGAAGGGAGCACCGCGGTCGGCGTCGGCGCCGCCTCGAAGATCTTCTTCTCGAAGCCGGTCTGGAAGCTGAAGCTGCCGGAAGCGGCCCTGCTGGCGGGGCTGCCGCAGGCGCCTTCGGACTACAACCCCCTGCTGAACCCGGCGGCGGCGAAAGCGCGCCGCAACCAGGTGCTGCGGCAGATGCGCAAGCTCGGCTACATCAGCGCTGCGCGGGCACGAGAGGCGATCGCCAGCGGCCTGCGGGTCGACCCCTCCAGCGGCTACTTCGACCACCGCGAGCCCTACTTCTTCGACTACGTCGAAAACAAGCTGATCGAGAAGTACGGCGTCGACGCGGTGCGCCGCGGCGGCCTCGAGGTGCACACGACGATCGAGCCGCAGCTGCAGCAGGTCGGCCTGGAAGCGATGCGCTCGACCCTCCCCTACTCGACCGACCCCTCTTCGGCGCTGGTCTCGATCGACCCCCGCAACGGCCACATCCGGGCGATGGTCAACAGCTCCTATTACGGCCAGAGCCAGTTCAACCTCGCCGCCCAGGGGCACCGCCAGCCCGGCTCGACCTTCAAGACCTTCGTGCTGACGACGGCGATCAAGCAGGGGATCGACCCCTACTCGACCTACTACACCTCGAAACCGCTCGACCTCTTCCTGCCGAAGTGGGGCCACTGGACGGTCCACACCGCCGACGAAGGCTATTTGGGGACGGTCAACCTGCAGCAGGCGACGGTCGCCTCCGACAACACGGTCTTCGCCCAGCTCGACCTCGACGTCGGGCCGCAGGCGGTGGCGGCGACGGCGCACTCGATGGGGATCACCTCGCCGCTCGACGGCATCCCCGCCGAGGGGATCGGCGGCCTGCGGGTCGGCGTCTCGCCGCTGGAGATGGCCGACGCGTACGCGACCCTGGCCTCCGGCGGCGTTCACCACGATCCCGTCGCGGTCACCAAGGTCGTCTTCCCGAACGGGAAGGTCGAGCACCCCGAAGGCGCGGACCCGCAGCGGAAGGTCTCGGCGCCGGTGGCCTACCAGGTGACGCGCCTGCTGCACGACAACATCGTCGAAGGCACCGGCACCGCCGCCTACACCGGCTGCGCCGGGCAGGCCGGCAAGACCGGGACGACCGACGAATACACCGACGCCTGGTTCGCCGGCTACCAGCCGAACCTGGCGACCGTGGTATGGGTCGGCTATCCGGAATCGAACGAGATCTCGATGTCGAGCGTGCACGGGATCATCGTCTTCGGCGGCACCTTCCCGGCCGAAATCTGGCACTCGCTCTACAGCGGCGCCGGGGTCCCGTGCGAGGAGTTCCACGAACCGAGCCAGAAGATCGAATGGGCTCCTTTCTACGGCCGCTACGCCCGCTCGAGCCCGCGCGACAGCGGGACTCTGGCGAGCGGGGGCAAGGGCGGCGGGGGCGAACCCCCGGCCGGATCGGCCGCGGTCGGCGGCTATGACCCGAACGCCTACGCGCCGGGCGCCGGGCAGGAACCGCTGCCCCTGCCGCCGCCACCGCCGCAGAGCGGGCTCGGCGGCGGCGAATCCGCCAACAGGTAGCCGGGGTAGCCGCGATCGACCCAGGGCTTGCCTATGGCCTGATGTGGGCCGGCTTCCTCGCCTACCTCGGGGTGCTGTGGAAAGCGCCGCGGCTCGGGCGGCGGGTCGTCTGGGGCCTGATCCTGGTCCTCGTCGCCGGCTTCGCGCTTGCACCGGTCCTTCTCTCCCACGACGTCTACAGCTACGTCGACTACGCCCGGCTCGGCGTCCGCCACGGCCTCGACCCCTACGTCCACCCGCCGCTGGCAGCGCCCGGGGATCCCGCCTACTTACACGTCACCTGGACCGAAGCGACGAGCGCCTACGGCCCCCTCTTCACCCTCCTCACCTATCCCCTCGCCTGGCTGCCGGTGGGCGCCGCCGTCGCGGCCCTGAAGGCGATCGCCGCGCTCTCGATCCTCGGCATCGCCGCCCTCACCGCCCGCATCGCCGCCTGGCGCGGCATCGACCCCGTCCGCGCCGCCGCCTTCGTCGCCCTCAACCCGCTCGTCCTCGTCCACGTAGTCGGCGGCGCCCACAACGACGCCCTGACGATGCTCTTCGCGATGCTCGCCGTAGCCGCCCTCCTCAGCTCCCGCGAGGCAGCCGGAGGCGCCGCCCTCGTAGCCGCGATAGCCACCAAGCTCTCCGCCGCCGTCATCGCCCCCTTCGCCCTGGTCGCCACCGCCACTTCCCCGCCGACGGGACGAAAACGGGCCTATATAGATCGAAATCGTCCCGTCGGCAGGCTGTTGCTCGGGGGGGTGGGGGCGGCTGCGGCGATTGGGGTTGCCGCTTACCTCGCGTTCGGCTGGGAGTGGCTGCACGGCTTCGGGCTCGCCGGCGAGAACCAGAGCCGGACGAGCCACCTGAGCATCCCGATCACCCTCGCCCGGCTCATCGGCCTCGACCCCGACGGCGTCCGCCTCGCGGCCGCAATCCTCTTCTGCGCCCTGGTCGCCTACCTCCTGATCTGGACCGCCCGAGGCAACGACTGGATCCGAGCCGCCGCCTGGGCCACCTTCGCCCTCCTAGTAGCCACCGCCTGGCTACTCCCCTGGTACCTCGTCTGGCCCCTGCCCCTGGTGGCCATCTCCCGCGACCGACCCCTGCAGCTACTGACGCTCGCCCTGACCGCCTACCAGCTAGGTGCTCGCATCCCTCTCTAGACGCTGGAGGAGCGGGTCGTCCTCCTGTGCTTCCGCCGCCGCCTGCTCCTCAGCCGAAGGATGCAGGATCCCCGTGTGGATGCTCCATTTCTCCCGCCGCCCAAGCGCGGTGACGATCCCGACGTAGATGATTTCGCCGACCGTCATCACACCGCGGACGGCGATCGCGATCAGCGAGCCGAGCGCGAAGCTCTTGCTCGGCAGCGCCGCCTTCACCGCCCAAGCGAAGGCGGCGTCGCGAACGCCGAGCCCGGCCGGAGCGACGAGCGTCACCAGGGCCGCGAAGTAACCGATCGCCTGCGCCGAGCCGACCAGCAGCAGGTCGTTGAAGGGGATGTGGGTGACCGAGCGGGCGACGCAGTAGATCCCGAAGGCGACGACGACCCAGTTGAGCGAGTAGAAGACGATCAGCGCCAGCACCCCGCGCAGCGAGATCACCTCCGGCAGCGGCTCGCGGCCCAGCGCCCGCAGCGCCTTGGTCGAGAGCGGTCCGAACACCTTCGGGTGCAGGACGACGATCGCCAGGACGATCAGCAGCAGCACTCCCCAGCGCCACGAGTCCCCCTGCAGGTCCGGATGCTTGATGATGAAGTAGGCGGCGACGACGATCGCCGAGGTGGCCGAGATCGCCTGTTCGTAGACGATGCTGGCGATCGTGATCCGCCGCGGGACGCCGGCTTTTTCGGAGAGCAGCACCCGTCCGAGGACGTAGAGGACGCTGCCGGGGACGTAGCGGGCGAGCAGCGGCTGCCCCCACGCCACCTGGGCGCGCCCGATCCCGAGGTGGTGGCCCATGAAGCGCAGCGTGAGGTCCCAACCCAGGGCGCTGATCGCGAAGTAGATCGGCAGGATCACGATGCCCGGGATCAGCCAGACGACGTGGAAGTGGACCCCTTCGCTCTTGATCTCCGACCACTGGTCGATCACCGTGAGGACGAGGAAGCCGAAGATCAGCGCGGCGAGCCCGACCTGCAGGGCAAGCCGGACTTTGCGACTGCGCGGCGGCTTTTTCCCGAACTGGGATCCGACCTCGCCGACGCGGTGCAGGAATGGTTGGCGGCCCTCCACGTCCGACGCACCTTAGTATTTGGGATAGTCGGGTGATGGGCGAGTTCGAGTTGCTGGCGAAGCTCCGCGAGCGACTTCCCCCGGCCGGGCCCCGGGTCAGGCTCGGCAGCGGCGACGATGCCGCGGTCACGGTTCCGGGCGCCGCGACGGCGACCTCGGTCGACGCGATCGTCGACGGCGTCCACTTCCACCGCGGCGAGGCGCCGCCGCGGTTGATCGGCCGCAAGGCCCTTGCCACCGCGCTTTCCGACCTCGCCGCGATGGGGGCCGAGGCGGGCGAGGCCTACGTCGTCCTCGGCGCGCCCCCGGACCTGACCGAGAGCGAGTTCGACGCCCTGCTCGACGGTCTCCTCGCTCTCGCCGGCGAGAGCGGCACCACGCTCGCGGGCGGCGACCTGACGCGAGCGCCGGCGCTGACGTTGGCGGTGACGGTGGTCGGCCACGCCGGGGCGGAGGACGAGCTGGTGCCGCGCTCCGGCGCCGAGCCGGGCGACGTCCTCGTCCTCACCGGCGAGCTCGGCGGAGCCGCCGCGGGCCGGCTCCTCCTCGACCGACCCGAGCTGGGGCCCGGCCTGGCCGAAAGTATGGCCGACCGTCTCCGCGGCCGTCAACTCGATCCCACCCCGCGCCTGCGCAGCGGCCACGCCCTCGCCGCGGCGGGAGCCAAAGCGATGATCGACCTCAGCGACGGGCTCGCCGGCGACGCTCGCCATCTCGCCGTTGCCGGCGGGGTCGGCCTGC
>DASTGL010000043.1:0-13308 GCA_035719145.1 Solirubrobacterales bacterium | reverse complement strand
ATAGACACGAAACGGAGGCGGTATGGCACTGGCACGTGTTGTCTCATTCGACGGCGTTGACAAAGAGCGCGTCGAGGAGATGAAACAGCAGATGAACCAGGGTCGCCCGGATGACATCCCCGCGACCGAGATCGTCATGCTCTATGACGCCGAGGCGGAGAAGTCGGTGGTGATCGTCTTCTTCGACAACGAGGACGACTACAACCGTGCGGACGCGACTCTGAGCGCGATGCCCGCCGACGAGACTCCCGGCCAGCGTACCTCGGTTGGCAAATATGAGGTCGCGGTGCGCGCGACCGGGTGAGCGTCCCTTTCGACTCCGGTCGGGACTTGTATACGTTGTGCTACATTGTCAACAATGGCGGAGATGTACAACGTGTCGGTGCGTATGAATGGGGAGACGGCCGCGCGAATTCGTGCTCGGGCTGAGGCGCGGGGGGAGCGGCTTTCCGATGCCCTGCGTCGCTACGCCGAGGAGGGGGATCGAGGCGAGACCCATCCCGGCATTGTTTTTCGCTCTGGTCCCGCCGGACGGCGTGCGGGTCTTGCCGGCGGGCCCGACGTCTGGGAGATCTGCTGGGCACTGCGCCAGCGGGGCGGTGGGAAGCAGGCTGCTGAGCTGGAGCAGCTTGCCGAGGATCTCTCGCTTACTCCCGACCGGATTACCGCGGCCCTGCGCTATGCGGCAGAGTTCCCGGAGGAGATCGAGGCTCGGATCGAGCTGCATGAGCGGGAAACCGCTCACTACGAAGCGCTAGCCGCCAGCTGAACTGAGCTGCTCGACAAGTGAAGCTGCTGCTGGATGAGATGTACCCCGCTCGCCTGGCGCGGGCACTGCGGGATCGGGGCGTCGACGCCGAGGGAGTTGACGAGCGCATTCCGCTGCGCGGACTCGCTGACGAAGAGCTGCTGGTGGTCGCTGCTCGCGAGGGGCGGGCGCTCGTCAGCGAGAACGTCGCCGACTTCATGCGGTTATACGGCGAGTGGGGCGCCGCCGGCCGCCGGCACTCCGGCATCGTGATCGCGCTCTCTTCACGCTTCTCGCGCACGCCTGCGGGCTACGAGGGTCTTGTGGATTCGCTGGTCGATCTCTGCGCTGCGCGCTCCGGAGACGAGGCGTTCGCCGACGCCGTTCACTTTCTCGCTCGCTCCTAGAGGCTGCGGGAAACGTAGGTCTCGGCCGCCCCGGCAATGAGCAATGCGGTGAGGCCGAAGTAGACGGCGGCGACGGCCAGCTTGGTTCCCGTCGGCACCGAGTGGAAGGTGCGGCTCTCCTCGGAGTGGCGGTTCTTGAAGCGGTGGTAGAGCTCGGGGCCGCCTAGGGCTAGGACGAGGATGAGCATGAAGGGGCCTAGGAAGATGACGGTGGCGGCTATGGCTATGAGGATTCCCAGTAGCCAGACGTAGGGGCCTAGGACGGCCATGGCTCGGCCGCCGTCCAGGGGTAGGACCGGCATCAGGTTGATCAGGTTGATGAAGAAGCCGATGTAGCCGAGGGCGCGCCAGAGGTCGCTGCCGGTCGCTAGCCAGATGGCTAGGGGGATGAGGGTGCCGATGGTGCCTAGGATCGGGCCGGCCAGACCTACTCGGGCCTCCGCTGCGGCGTCTTTGCCCATCGACTTGGCGGCGATCATCGCGCCCATGAAGGGGATGAAGACCGGGGCCGAGGCCTCGACTCCCTCGCGGCGCAGCTGGATCACGTGCCCCATCTCGTGGACGAGGAGCAGGAGGACGAAGCCGACGGCGAACGGCCAGCCGAAGACCAGGCCGTAGGCGGCGATCGAGATGAACATCGATCCGAACGTCGTCACGCCCTTGACCTTGACCAGGGCCAGGAGGAGGAGCTTGGCCTTGCTGGCCAGGACCGCGAGCGGGACCAGGGGCGCGGCTAGCTTCTTCAGCCACGACTGCTTGCGCTCCTTGTCGAGCTCCTCGGCCGTCGGCGGCTCGGGGGCGATCAGCGGCTCGGGCGTCAGGCCGTGGAGCGCTTCCCCTGCTTCCGCCTGCTGCTTGCTCAACTCCATGCTTAGACGATAGGCCTTGGCGCCTCTCGCCCAAGCCCGGTTGGCGCTAGTTCTGAGCGCCGGCGGCGGTGCCCGGCTTCGGACGCCGGCGGGCGACCAACCAGCACCCCAGCGCCGCCAGCAGCGCGCCGACGATCGCGTCGATGACGATCAGGAGCGGGGGAAAGCTGCCCAGGTCGACCTTGGCGTCGGTGCCCGCCAGCTCGTGGGCGGCGAGGATGCCGAGGCCGAACATCGCTCCGGCTACGGCGCCGCGGCCGGCGGCCTCTTTGACCTGGTCGTGCTCGAGGCCGGAGAGGAGGGCGCCGAGGGCGGCGACGGCGAGGAGGATCCAGTAGACGGTCGCCGAGGTGCCGAGGAAGATGCCGACGACGGCCCCGAAGACGAGGGGGACGATGACGGCGAGCCAGACCTGGACGTTCTCGGGTCGCTCGCGCAGGAGAGTCGGGCCGGCCACCTGACCCACCATAGTGGTCAATCCGTTCTTGACGAGGGGCGGGACAGATGGGAGGGTTCTCGGGCTGTGAGTCTCGTCTCGAAGCGCCTCTCCATGCTGCTCGCGATCGCCTCGGTCGCGACGCTGGTGCTGGCCGGAAGCGCGCGGGCGGCGCTCTCGGTCGCGCCGGTCCGGACCTTTCCGATGGGCTCGCTCTACGGGCTCGCTCCCGACGGCACGATCTGGGCGACGCCGAGCAGCTCAGCCGCAAGCAGCGTGGCGAGCTTCTCCCACTTCGACGACGAAGGAAATGACCTGGGCGACGGCTTCTCGGTCGGGCGCAACAACTACTTCCCGCTGGGCATCGGGTACTACGGCAATCGGGTCTATGTGACGGACGGCGGCGGCTTCGGCGGACGCCTACTCAGCTACCAAGCCGACAGCGCCGACCCCGGTCACGACCTTCTTTACACCGACACCGCCACCGACGAACGGATGGGCTCCAACCAGGCGGCCCTGCGGGTGTTCAGCGACGGCAGCATGGCGGTGGCTCTCGGCCAGGAGAACAAAGTCGCCACCCTCGACGGCAAAGACCTGACGAAAGAACACCCCTTCTACCCGCAGGCTTTCCATGGGGCGGCAATCAACAAATACTTCAACGCGGAACCGCCGTATGCCCTCGAAAGCTGCGTGCTCGGGCTCGGGGGCCCGCCGGTCTTCGGCGATCCGGGCCACTGCGGGATCGGGGACGGGCGCGCCGGTCCCGATGCCCCCGACGGCGTCGACTACCCCGACGACATCGCCTTCGGCCTCGGCGGCATCTACATCGCTGAGGGAGGCGCCAACCGGATCACCCACTACAACACCGTGGCCAACCCGGGCGCCACTCTCGA
This sequence comes from Solirubrobacterales bacterium, assembly GCA_035719145.1. GTDB lineage: Bacteria > Actinomycetota > Thermoleophilia > Solirubrobacterales > 70-9 > VAYN01. The sequence goes on along the minus strand of DASTGL010000043.1, from coordinate 9,955 downwards.
CCTGCGTTTCGGCGGGCCCGGGAGCGGGGCGGGGCAGCTCTCCGGCGTGGCCTCGATCGTGCGGCAGCCGAGCACCGGTTGGATCTACGCCAGCGAGGAAGGCAACCAGCGGATCTCGGTCTTCGATGGCCAGGGCAACTTCATCGCCGCCTTCGGCTACGGGGTCTTCAACGGGGCCGACGAATTGCAGGTATGCGGGCTCGAAATCGGCCCCTGCCGGGCCGGCGTCTCCGATCCGCGCTCCTACTTCTCCCGCCTCGACTTCGCGCCCAACGGCGACCTCTACGCCTACATGCCGCTGCTCCATCAGATCCAGGTTTTCCAGTTGAACGGGGGTCCCGAAGGCGGGAACCCGGCCGGACCTGCGGCGTCGGGTGGCTCCGGCGGGCCCAGCGCCGCCGCGACTCCGCAGCCCGAAAAAGACAAAGTCCGGATCAAGGCCAAGCCGCTGAAGGTGAAGAAAGGGGCGAAGACGAAACTGACCGCGATCGTCAACCCGCCCGGCACCTGCCAGCAGCGACTCGTCCTCTTCCAGCGCAAAGTACCGCGCTCCTGGGAAAACCTCGGCAAAGCGCTGAAGCCGGGCAAAGGCTGCACCGTCTCCAAGCTCGTCAAGGTAACCGCGAAGAGCGTCTATCGCGCCGTCCTGATCGGCGGCTCGAACCACGCGACGCTCGGCTACTCGCCCAGCCTCACGGTCAAGCTGAAATAAGGCGCCGTAGGCGAAAAGGGATTCTTGCCCTTAGGGTCTCAGCATGAAACCCCACCCACGCTGGTCCCTCGCGCTCCTCGTCCTCGGCACGATCCTTGCCTTCGCAGCGATCTTCTCGATCTGGGTCAATCGTCAGGCGCTCAACACGGACAACTGGGTCGATACCAGCACGCGGCTGATCCAGAACGAAGAGGTGCGGAGCCGGCTCGCCGACTACCTGGCGAACGAACTGACCGCCAACGCCGACATCGAAGGCGGGCTGAAGGAAGCGCTGCCGCCGAAGCTGGCGCCGCTGGCGACCGCCGCGGCGGGCGGGCTCGAGCAGCTGGCGCCGCAGGCCGCCGAACGGCTATTCGCGACCCCGCGCTTCGAGGCGCTGTGGGAAGCGGCGAACCGCAAAGCGCACGAAGAGCTGCTGCAGGTGCTGAACGGCGGCGGCGGCGCGGTCTCGACCGGCAACGGGGAAGTGAAGCTGCAGCTCGCCGCCGTCCTCGCCCAGATCGGCGAAGGCTCCGGGGCCGGCGAAGCCCTGGCCAAGAAACTGCCGCCCGAAGCCGGAGAAATCACGATCCTCAAGTCAGACGAACTGTCGCTGGCCCAGGACGTGGCCAAGATCCTGCGCAAACTGCCGATCGCGCTGACGCTTGCCGCGCTCCTCTGCTTCGCGCTCGCGGTCTTCCTTTCGCCGCGCCGGCGCGAGACGCTGCGCTCGGTCGGCTTCGCCTTCGCGGGCGCCGGCCTGCTCTCGCTCGCTCTGCGCGGCTTTGCCGGCACCTACGTCGTCAGCGGCCTCAGCAAAACGACCGCCGCCGAACCCGCGGTCGAAGCGGTCTGGAGCATCGGCACCTCGGAGCTGGTGACGATCGCGACCTCGGCGATCGTCTTCGGCCTCCTCGTCGCGCTGGCCGCCGTCCTCGCCGGGCCGACCCGGGCCGCGGTCTGGCTCCGGCGCCACATCGCGCCCTACGCGGAGCGCAGTCCGGCCGGCCTCTGGGGCGCGGCGCTGCTGATCTTCCTGGCGCTGATCGCCTGGGCGCCGGTGACCGCCTTCCACAAACCGCTCGGCTTCCTCGTCTTCGCGCTGCTCTTCGCCGCCGGCACCGAGGTGTTCCGGCGGCAGTTGCTGGAGGAGGGCGGTAGCCGAACCTGACCCGTGCGGACCCCTGACCGCGATGCGGGGTCAGGTACGCGCCCGCACGACGACTGGTCATCAGGTTGTCAGTCGTATGTGTCAGGTCTAGGTTGTCTCTGAGGCGGAAACGTGGAGGCCGTGGCCGCGCAATCGATCGGAGGCAAGATGACCGCTGTCGATGTGAGCGAAGAGGGCACGGCCGGCGAGGTGCCCGTGCGGGCCGGAGAGATGAAGCTGGAGAGCGTGGTGCTTCCGGTGGCGGACGTCGACCGCGCGAAGGAGTTCTACGAACGGCTCGGCTGGCGGCTCGATGCCGACTTTGCCGTGGGGGACGATTTTCGGCTGGTCCAGATGACGCCGCCGGGATCGGGGTGCTCGATCCATTTCGGCAAGAACCTGACCTCCGCCGCCCCCGGCGGCGTCGGCGACATCCATCTGGTGGTCGCCGACATCGACGCCGTGCGCGAGGACCTGGCCGGGCGCGGGGTCGAGGTGAGCGAGGTCTACCACTGCACCGATGGCTTCGCCTGCCGTTACCGGGACGTCGGCAGCCTGCTGCCGGGAGCCGGGCTCGACGGGCGGTCGGGCGGCCGCGACCCCGAGGGGCGCAGCTACTCCTCGTTCGCTTCCTTCGCCGACCCGGACGGCAACGGCTGGGTCCTGCAAGAGATCACGACTCGGCTGCCGGGACGATGAAGACGGGAGGAGCAGACGATGGACGTCGCAAAACTGACCGACCTGCTGCGCGAGGCCGAGGACCATCACGGGGAATACGAGCCGACGGCCCCGAAGCATCACTGGTCGACTTGGTACGCCGCCTACATCGTCGCGCGCGAGCAGGGGAGCGACGCTGAGGAGGCCGTCAGGCTCGCCACCGCGCACACCGAGGGAGGCCGATGAGCAGCGACTACGACGTGATCGTGCTCGGCGGCGGCTCGCCCGGGGAGCACTGCGCGGGCGCTCTGGCCGAGGGCGGGTTGCGGGTGGCGATCGTCGAGCGCGAGCTGGTCGGCGGGGAGTGCTCCTACTGGGCCTGCATCCCCTCGAAGACGCTGCTGCGGCCGGGCGAGGCGGTCCACGGTGCCCGCGAGGCCGCCGCCGGCGCCGAGGTTGACGTCGCCGCCGCGCTCGCCTACCGCGACTTCATGGTCTCCGACCACACCGACGGCGGCCAGGAGCGCTGGCTCGCCGACAACGGCATCGACCTGCTGCGGGGCTCCGGGCGGCTGGCCGGGCCGGGCGCCGTCGAGGTCGACGGGGTGCGGCACACGGCCGAGCACGTGGTCCTCGCCAACGGCGCCGACCCGTTCGTGCCGCCGGTGCCGGGGCTGGGGGAGCTGGAGGGCGTCTGGGGAAGCCGCGAGGCGACTGCGATGGAGGCGGTGCCGCGGCAGCTGCTGATCCTCGGCGCCGGTCCCGTCGGGGTGGAGATGGCCCAAGCCGTCCGCCGCTTCGGCGGCGGCGCGACCATCGTCGATCGGGCAGCGCACGTGCTCGGGCGCGAGCCGGCCCCGCTCGGCGAAGCGCTCGGCGAGGAACTGCGGCGCGACGGCGTCGAGCTCGTCCTCTCCGCGAGCGTCGCATCCGCGCGGCGCGAGGGCGAGGACTTCGTGGTCGAGCTCGAGGACGGACGCGAGCTGCGCGGCGACCGGCTGCTCGCCGCCACCGGCCGGCGGCCGCGGGTGCAGGACATCGGCCTCGAGACCGTCGGGATCGAGCCGGACGGCCACGGCGTCCCCATCGACGCGCACCTGCGCGCGGGGGAGAACCTGTGGGCGATCGGGGACGTCACCGGCATCTGGCCGCTGACCCACGTCGGCAAGTACCAGGGCGAGGTGGTCGCCGCCAACATCCTCGGCCAACCGCGCGAGGCCGGCTACGAGGCGGTTCCGCGCGTCGTCTACACCGACCCGCAAGCCGCGGCCGTGGGGGCGACGGAGGCGGACTTCAGCGCCACGGTCCCACTCGCGGAGGTGGCGAAGACCGCGACCTACACGCACGCCTACGCCGAGGAGAAAGGCTTCCTCACCCTGCTCAGCGACGGCGAGCGGCTGACCGGCGCCTACGCGCTCGGGCCCGAGGCGGGGGAGTGGCTGCAGCAGGCGACGCTGGCGATCCGCGCCCGCGTCCCCCTCGACGTCCTAGCCGACACGATCCAACCCTTCCCGACCTTCTCGGAGGTCTACGTCGCCGCGCTGAAAGAGCTCCGCGACGGGATCGGGGCGACGCCCGCCCGTTCCTAGCGGCGGGGGTGCTTCACCTCAAAGTGGACGCGGGCGACCGGACCGCGCAGGCCGGTTACGCCGATCGCCCGAACCCCGAGAATGTGGTGGCCGACCGGGACCCAGTAGCGCAGGGGCGAGTGGCAGCGGCGCCAGCGGCGGCGATCGGGTTTGCAGATGAAGGCGCGGGCGCCGTCGCGGGAGTAGAAGCGGAAGCGGGCGCGGATGTGACGGTGTCGCGTGCTGCTGTACATCCAGAAGCCCTCGGCGAAGACGAGGTGGGTTCGCGGTCGCAGTCGTTTCCGGCGGGAGGTCTGTCCGTCGGCGAGGGTGGGCTTCGGTGTTGCGAAAGGCGCGGTGGAGGTGAAGATGCGGCTTTCGGCGCCAACCAGCATGCAGAGCGAGGGGGAGGCGCAGGAGGCCCCCCAGAGCGCATTGCCGACGAACTGCCCATGGTCGGTCGCTTCGGCTTCGAAGGGGACCAGGTTCTCGAAGGTCCAGGAGCTGGGGCCGCCGGTCGGGTCGGTCGAGGTGAGGACGTCAGCGTTGTCGTCGACGGCGACGCAGCGGTCGGTGGTCGGACAGCTGAGGCCGGTGATCTGCACCGAGCCATCCGCGTTTGCCAGGGAGAAGGGCAACTCCCCGAGGGGGTCAGTCGAGGCGAGGATGTTGCCGCCGGCATCGCCGGCGACGCAGAGCAGTGGGGCGACGCAGGAGGCGCCCTGAAGGTCACGTGCCGTCGGTGAGGAGACCGGGCGCCAGGTCGAGGCGCCCCCGGCGGGATCGGTCGAGACGAAGATCCGGCCTTTTTTCGCGACCGCGACGCAGAGGGTCGGGGTGGCGCAGGAGACGCCGCGCAGGTCAGGCGAGCCGGGAAGTTGCGCAGCGGTCCAGAGGCCGGCGGCTGGGTCGGTCGAGCTGACGACGGTGCCCGGCGTCCCGCCCGGAGCACCGGAGACCGCGACGCAGAGCGCAGGTGAGGGACAAGAGACGGAGGTCAGGTGCCTGGCGCTGTCGGGGGCGTTGATGTCGGTGACTGACCAGGCGCCCGCGCCGCCCGTGGGGTCGGTCGAGGCGAAGACGTTGCCTTCGTATCCGACCGCGACGCAGAGGCTTTCGCTCGCGCAGGACACCCCGTCGATTCCCCCGCGGGGCGAGGAGCAGAACTCGACCGATTCGCCCCTATCGAGGCAGGCCTGCTTCGGCTCGTCGTAGCGGGGGTTGACCACGTGCCAGCTGTCGGCGGCCTGAGTCGGCGTCCGCGAGAAGGCGATGGTGTCGAAGGCTCCAACCGCAAGGCAGAGCGACTCGCTCGGGCAGGAAGCGCCGTAGAGGAAGGGCCGCTCGGTCGAGGAGAATTCGCCGGCCGGCTGCGGCGGCAGCTGGCGCAGGGTCCAGTTGGAGGCCGAGGCGCCGGCGGGCGCCCCGAAGGCGACCAGGAGCGCGATGGCCGTGACGAGCAGCCGGCGGCGCAGGGGCCACCCTTTATTCCCTCTGCCGAGATTCAAGAGCGGTGGTTCTTAGCAGACCGGTGTACGGTGACCGTGATGGAGACGGTCCTGGTCAGCGGCGGCTCGGGGTACCTCGGAGGGCGCTGTGTGGTCGAGCTGCTGCGGCGCGGCTACGCGGTGCGGACGACCGTGCGCGATCTCGCCAAGGAGGAGGAAGTGCGGGCGCGGGTGGGATCGGAAGTCGATCCCGGCGATCGGCTGACGGTGCTGGCGGCGGACCTGCGCTCCGACGACGGCTGGGCCGAGGCGGTCGCCGGCTGCGAGTACGTCCTTCACGTCGCTTCGCCGTTCCCGGCCGCGCAGCCGAAGGACCCCGACGAGCTGATCGTGCCGGCGCGGGAGGGGACGCTGCGGGTTCTGCGAGCCGCCCTCGATGCCGGCGTCCGCCGCGTCGTCGTCACCTCCTCGGTGGCCGCTGTGCGCGGCAGCACCAGCTCCGCTTCGGCGCCGCTGACCGAGGCGGACTGGACCGACCCCGATCACCCGAAGCTGAGCCCGTACGCGCGCTCGAAGACGATTGCCGAGCGGGCGGCCTGGGACCTGGTGCGGGAGCGCGAGGAGGAGGAGAAGCTGGCGGTGGTCAATCCCGGCGCGATCCTCGGCCCGGTCCTCGACGGCGAGAGCTCGACCTCGCTGGCGCTGGTCGAGCGGCTGCTGAAAGGGATGCCGGGGACGCCGCGGATCGGCTTCAGCGTCGTCGACGTCCGCGACGTCGCCGACCTCCACATCCTGGCGATGACTTCGCCCGAGGCCGGCGGCGAGCGCTATATCGCCGTCGACCGCTTCATGTGGATGGGCGACGTCGCGGCGATCCTGCGCGAGCGCCTCGGGCCTGAGGCCGCGAAGGTGCCGAAGCGCTCGATCCCCGACTTCCTGGTGCGGGGGATGGCGCTTTTCGATCCTGCCGCCCGCTCGGTCGTCGGTCAGCTCGGGCAGAAGGTCGAGGTCTCGAGCGCGAAGGCGCGGGGGCTGGGCTGGGAGCCCCGCCCGGTCGAGGAGACGATCGCCGACTGCGGCCGGAGCCTGGCGCGATGAAGATGCGCGCCGCGGTGCTGGAGGACTTCGGGGCGCCGCTGGCGGTGCAGGAGGTCGAGCTGGCCGAGCCGCGGGCGGGCGAGGTGCTGGTGCGGCTGCACGCCTGCGGGGTCTGCCACACCGACCTCTACACCGCCTCCGGCGCCGACCCGTCCGGATACTCGCCGACGGTGCTCGGGCACGAGGGCGCGGGGGTCGTCGAGGCGGTCGGGCCGGATGTCGGCTCGCTGGCGCCGGGCGATCACGTCGTCACCCTCTTCTCGCCGCAGTGCCGAGAGTGCATCCACTGCCGCGACGAGCGCACCAACCTGTGCCTGGCGATCCGCGAGGAGCAGAACAAGGGGCACCTGCCCGACGGGACGACGCGGATCAGCCGCGACGGCGAGGAGATCCGCAGCTTCATGGGCTGCTCGACCTTCGCCGAGTACACGGTGATGCCGGAGATCGCGCTGGCGAAGGTGAGCCCGGATGCCCCGTTCGAGCACGCCTGCCTCTTCGCCTGCGGGCTCTCGACCGGCCTCGGCGCCGCGATCAACACCGCCGCCGTGCGCGCCGGCAGCACCTGCGTCGTCTTCGGCGCCGGCATGGTCGGCCTCGGCGCGGTCGCCGGCTGCCGCCTGCAGGGGGCCGAGCGGATCATCTGCGTCGACCTCTCGCCCGAGCGGCTGGAGCTGGCTCGCGCCCAGGGCGCGACCGACCTGCTCGAGGGCGGCGAGGGGACGGTCGAGCGGATCCTCGAGATGACCGACGGCTTCGGCGCCGACTACACCTTCGAGGCGACCGGCAACGTCGCGGTGATGCGCCAGGCGGTCGAAGCGGCGCGGATGGGCTGGGGCCTCTGCACCGTCGCCGGCGTCGCCGGTAAGGGCGAGACCCTCGACGTAGTCCCCCGCCTGCTGATCACCGGCCGCCGCATCGCCGGCTCCTCCTTCGGCGGCGTCAAGGGCCGAGACCAGGTCCCGGTCCTGATCGACCGTTACCTGGCCGGCGAGATCGACCTCGACCCCTTCGTCTCCCACCGCATCACCCTCGACGAAGTCAACCGCGGCTTCGAGCTGATGGAGGCCCAGGACGGCATCCGCAGCGTGATCGAGTTCGCTTAGCTAGGAAGCGTCGGCGGCCGGCCGCAGCTCGTCGAGGGATTTGACCTCGACGTCGAAGGCCTCGTCGGCGGAGCGGCGGCGGCGGTAGGGAGAGACGGTGACGCGGTGGGTTTCGCCGCAGGGGCAGGGGACTTCGACGGGGCTGGTATCGGAGGCGGGGTCGGTGTCGACTTTGAGCCGGCGGAGGGTGCCGGTGGTTTTGCAGCCGAAGGAGATGACCCAGCCGAAGTCCTGACGCTCTCGTTTTGCCCCGCGGCGTGGTTGCGGCATGGCGGGCAGTCTCCCGGAAAGCCGGCCGCGCTGCCGCCGGGTCAGCCTGAGGCCGGCATCGAGGCGATGTCGGAGCGGCCTTTTTCGGCCTTGGCGGTGAGGTAGGCGAGCTGCTGGTCGCGCTTGCTGTCGAGGTCGGCTTTCTTTTCGGCGAAGACCTGGCTCCAGTGCTTCGAGCTCTTCTGGATCTTCGCTTCGGCGGCCGCCTCGACTTCCTGCTGCTTCTTCTCTTCGGCGGCGTGCAGTTCGGCCTTCTGGTCGCGGAAGCCTTCCTTCAGCTCGGCCCGCTTCTGGCTCTCTTCCTTGCGTTTCGCCTGCAGTTCGGCGATCTTGGCGCTGATCCGTTCCTGGATCGCGTCTTTGCCGGCGACGTCGGGCGTCTTCGCCTTTTCGGCCCGCAGCCTGGCGATCTGCTGGTTGACCTTGGTTTCGAAGGTGCGGTGCCCGGCCTCGACGCGCTGGACCTTTTCGCGGAAGCTCTCGGCGGCCTTGCGGACTTTCGCCGCAAACTCGGCATCGATCGCTTCCGCCTCGGCGGCTTCGTTGCCGCGGATCGCCGCCTTCTGTTCCTTGAACTTGGCTTCGGTTTCGGCTTTCGCTTCCTCGCTGCCGCGGTTGAAGAGCGCGTTGGCCTTGTGGGAGGCCGCTTCCAGCTTCGCGGTCAGTTCCGACTGGTAGGTGTCTTTTTGCGCCGCCGGGGTCGGCTGCCCGACCAGGCCGTCGAGCTTCTTCACGTATTCGACGAGCGCTTTGTACTGCGCGGTCGAGGCGAGGCTCGGCCGCTTGCCGGCGGCCGCTGCGGCGGCGGGCAGCAGGAGCGCCGCGCAGAGGGCGGTGGCGAGGAACCTTGCTGCAAGGCGGTGCGGTTGGTCGGGCATGGCTGGCCTCCCGGGACAAGACTGGTTTGCACCGCCTCCCTACCCGTGGCCCGCGGGAAATATCGCCTGGTAACGCGCCGTTTACGCGAGCGCCTTGCGCAGCGGCGAAGCGAGGTCGCCTTTGCGCCCGACCGCGACGCCGCCGAGGCCGAGCCACTCGCTCAGTTCGCGCAGCTCCGCGGCCAGCTCGGCCGCGACGTGGGCGGGGTCGGCGTGCGGCTCGGCGAAGGCGCTCTGCACCCGCAACAGCCCGGCCTGGCGGTCGCTTTTGAGGTCGACGCGGGCGACGAGGCGGTCGCCGAGCAGGAACGGGAGGACGTAGTAGCCGTAGACGCGTTTCGGCTTCGGGACGTAGATCTCGATCCGGTAGCGGAAGTCGAAGAGGCGCTCGGTGCGCTCGCGCGCCCAGACGAGGGAGTCGAAGGGGGTGAGGAGCGCCCGCGCCTCGGCGGCGCGGCGCAGGCCGGCGGGGCGGTCCTTGGTGAGATACGCGGGCTGCCCCCAACCTTCGACCCGGACCGGGACGAGGCCGCCCTCCTCGGCCAGCTCCGCGACCCGGGCTTTCGACTCGCGGCGCGGGAGGCGGAAGTAGTCGCCGAGGTCGGCCTCGGTCGCCACGCCCAGGCGCTTGGCGGCGATCGACAGCAGCTGCCGCTGCGCCTCCTCCTGCGAGGGCGTCGGCGCCTCGAGGACCTGCCGCGGCAGCACCCGCTCGGGGAGGTCGTAGTGGCGCTCGAAGTTGACCCGCCGCGCCGAGGTCAGCCGGCCCGAGTAGAAGAGGTACTCGAGCGCGGTCTTCTCTTCGCTCCAGCTCCACATCTCGCCCGGCTTGCGCTTGCGGCCCGGCGCCGCCAGGTCCGAGGTGCGGAGCGGCCCGCGCTCGCGCACCTCGTCGAGGACGAAATCGAGCAGCTGCGGCTGCTCGGCCCCGATCCGGCGCACTCCTTTCCAGGCCAGCGAGTCGGCCCGCGCCATCCGCCAGCGCAGCAGCGGCTGCAGCTCGACCGGCAGCAGCGAGGCTTCGTGACCCCAGTACTCGAACAGGTCCCGCCGCCGCGCCCGCCTGGACTGCCCGGCCGCGTCCTCATGCCA
>DASTGL010000042.1:0-3028 GCA_035719145.1 Solirubrobacterales bacterium | reverse complement strand
GATGCGGCGATCGGCTCCCTGGTCGAAATCCTCGATGTCTCGGTCACGCGGCCACCCGAGCTGCACGGCGCCTTCGTCGACGAGCCGAAGGCGGGGTCGGTGCTCGACGCCAACGCCGTCGACATGCTCGGCTGGGCGTTGGGGGAGGATGCCCGCGTCGTCGCGATCGAGTTCCTGATGGACGGCAAGCCATTCTGGCGTGCCGCCGTCCGGGCGGAACGAAACGACCTCGCCGAGGCCTTTCCCGACTACGCCGACGCCGGTCGGGCGGGCTTCCGCACCACCCTCAACATGGTCGGGACGCCGCAGGACTTCGAGATCGAGCTGGTTGCGGTGCTGAAAGGCCAGCGGCGGGTGCCGTTCGGGCTGGTCAGCGGCCGCCATGCCTGGCGCCGCGATTCAGCCGAGGAGTTTGCCGAGCTGGTCTCGGTCGTCATCCCCTGCTTCGGGCAGTCGCACTTTGTCGGCGAGGCGATCGAGAGCGTGCTCGCCCAGACCTATCCCCACCTCGAGATCCTCGTCGTCGACGACTCCTCGCCGGACAACGCGGCGCAGGTCGCCGCTCGCTACCCGGGGGTGCGCTGTCTGCGCTGCGAGAACTCCGGCATGGCGGGCGCCCGGAACTTCGGCATCCGCAACACGAGCGGCGACCTGCTCGTCTTCCTCGACGCCGACGATCGCCTGCTGCCGACCGCGATCGAGACCGGCGTCAGCCTGCTGCGGGAGCATCCGGAGGCGGCCGCGGCGAGCGGCCGGTTCCGGCGGATTGCCCAGGACGGGACCCCGATCGAGACCTTCGAACAACCGATCGTGCGACGCGAGCACTACCTGCGCCAGCTGACCGAGAACTGGGCCGGCTTTCCCGCCCGCTCGATCTACCGGCGGGCCGTCTTCGAGCACGTCGCGGGCTTCGACTCCAAGCTCGACGCGACGGCGGACTTCGGCCTCAACCTGGAGATCATCCGCCAGTTCCCGGTCTGGAGCCACGGCGAGCTGGTCGCCGAGCACCGCACCCACGGCGGCAACTCCAGCGGCGATGCGGCGCGGATGCTGGCGCAGGTCCTCGACGCGGTGCGGCGGCAGCGGCGCTATACCCGCGACTCTCCCGAGCTGCGTGCCGCTTACAAGAAAGCCCGCAAGTTCTGGAGGCAGTACTACGGCGAGCTGTTGGTCGCCCAGATCGGCCAGTCGCTGCGCGACGGGGAACGCGGCAAAGCCCTGCATGAGGTCACGGTCCTCGCTCGGTATAACCCCCGCATGCTGCGGCGAGTTCCCGGGGCCAAGCGGCGTCCGCTCCCCTCCTAGCCGCGATGGACGTGGCTGTCGTCGCCGGGGCACTCGCCAACAAGCCGGACAGCGGCGGCGAGGCATGGGTGCGGCTCTCCTGGATCCTAGGGCTGCGCCGGCTCGGCTGGGACGTCTGGTTCGTCGAGCGCCTGCCGTCGGGCGATCCTGCGGGGCGGCGCTTTTTCGAGCAGGTGGTCGGCGAGTTCGGGCTGCGGGAGCGGGCGGCGCTGCTGGGCGAGGGAGGCGAGCCGCTGTTCGGTCTCGGCGAGGCGGACCTGGTGACGATCGCCGCCGAGGCCGAGGTGCTGTTCGACGTCAGCGGCCACCTCGGCCAGGGCCCGATCTTCGAGGCGCCGAGGACCCGCGTCTACGTCGACCTCGATCCGGGCTTCACCCAGGCCTGGCACGCCGACCCGGCGGTCGAGTTCAGCGTTGCGGGTTACGACCGCTACCTGACCGTGGGGCAGAACATCGGCAAGCCCGGGTGCCCTGTGCCCACCGGCGGGATCGAGTGGGTCCCGACGCTGCCGCCGGTGCTGCTGGACCAGTGGGACCCGGCCCCGCGACCGCCCGGGCCGCTCCCCTTCACCACGGTTGCGACCTGGCGCAGCCCATTCGGCGGTCTCGTGATCGGCGGGCGGGAGATGAGCCTCAAGCACCACCAGTTCCGCCGCTTCGCCGAGTTGCCCGCGCGGGTGCCGGGGGCGAGCTTTGAGATCGCTCTCGCCATCCATCCCGGCGACAGCGCCGACCTCGAGCTGCTGCGCTCGCACGGCTGGGAGATCGTCGATCCGGGCCAGGCGGCGGCCACGCCGGCGGCGTTCCGCGACTACGTCCGCGCTTCCGGCGCCGAGTTCTCGGTCGCCCAGGGCGTCTACGTCGAAGCCGCCACCGGCTGGTTCAGCGACCGCACCGCGGCCTACCTCGCGAGCGGTCGGCCGGCGCTGGTCCAGGACACCGGTTGGCGGGCGAGCTTGCCAACCGATGGTGTGCAAACTCGCCCCGGGACCGTCACTTTTGCCGATGTCGAGAGCGCGGTTGCGGGCGCCGAGGCGGTCGCTGGGGAGTGGGAGGGGCGCTCGCGCGCCGCGCGGGAGTTCGCCGAGCGGCATCTCGACTCCGATCGAGTCCTCGGTCGCGTGCTGGAGATCGTCCTGCCGCTGCTGCTCCTGCTCGTCCTGCCGCTTCTCTTTGCCGGATCGGCACGGGCGGCGAGCCCGACCGTACAGGTCGTCGGCAGGCCCCAACCGGTCTTCGACTGGGGCTCTTCCGCCTGCGAGACGATGAACTACCCAGACCTGCCGGCGCGCGCCTTCCGCGACGCCGAAGGACAGGTGCAGCTGCTGATCTCCCACTTCGACAACTTCCGCATGATCGGCAGCTCTCTGGAAGCGCTGGCGATCGATTGTCGCCCGGTGCTGCTCTCGCACCGTGATGCGGCACCGCGGCGCTTCCAGGATCGGGAGTGGATCGCCTCGATCTTCACCCGTGACGGCAGCAGCGTCTGGGCCCTCCTCCACGAGGAGTACCAGGGCAATCGCCACCATGGCCGCTGTCCCAGCCACCGTTACTTCCCCTGCTGGTACAACGCCGTCACCCTCGCGCATTCCGATGACGGCGGCCGCACCTATATAGAGGCGCGCTCGCCCCGCAACCTCATCGCTTCGGCCCCGTATCGGTACCGGCCCGGGCGCGGGCCGCTCGGTGTGTTCACTCCGAGCAACATCGTCTCCGGGCCGGA
>DASTGL010000041.1:0-6446 GCA_035719145.1 Solirubrobacterales bacterium | reverse complement strand
GCAAGCACCTCGCGCGCCCGCTTCGCCGACCCTTCGTTGACCATCACGTCCCGCGGCCCGCTGGCGAGGAAGTCGGGATTGTCGAAGCCGAAGCTGCGCTTCAGCACGCTCGGGATGCCGGCCTCGGCCAGCAGGCCCTGGAGCATTTCCGCCTCGACCTGATTGCGGGCGAAGGCGACCTTGACGAGCTTGCCGCCGCCCCCTCCGCCACCGCCGCCGCCCTCGTCGTTGCCGCCGTCGCCGCCGCCGCCGTGGGCGCCGCGCCGGTGGCCGTCCTTGGGCTTATGCAACGTCGAGGTCGACATCCGCGATCTTCAGGTCGGCTAAGTCGAATGCTTTGACGTCGGGCGCGTCTTCGTCTTGCAGCGAGACGATCACGTAGACCTGTTCGGGCCACATCACCGCCTCGTTGACGTCGGTCTGCGAGGGGTAGGCGGCGCTGCGGGTGTGCGAGTGGTAGATCGCGATCAGCTCTTCGCCCGCGTCCTCGATCGCTTTCAGCGCGTCGTACTGCCCCTGCGGGTCCATCTCGTAGCGCAGCGGGCTCGCCGCGGCATTCTCGACCCGGACGACCCGCGCCGCCTCGCCATCGCGCCCGCCGATCATCCCGCAGCACTCGTTCGGCAAGTCCTCGCGCGCGTGCGCGACCATCTCGTCGATCAGGGCCCGGGAGATCTTCATCGGGCCCAGACTCTAGGCCGACTTACCACCAGACGGTGGAGTCAAGGTTTTCGATCTCCTCGATCGGCTTGGTGTAGACGCCCGAGGAGAGGTACTTCCAGCCGTCGTCGGGGATGATGAAGACGACGTTGCCGCCATCCAGCTCGCCGGCGATGCGGTTGGCGATGTAGGCGATCGCCCCGGCCGAGACGCCGGCGAAGACGCCCTCCTCGTGCAGCAGCTTCTTGGTCCAGACGATCGCGTCGCGGTTGGAGACCATGATCTTGCGGTCGAGCAGGGAGAGGTCGATGATCGGCGGGATGAAGCCGTCGTCGAGGGAGCGCAGCCCTTGGACCAGCTCGCCCTGTTTGGGCTCGGAGGCGACGATCAGCGTCTCCGGGTTCGCCTCCTTGAGTCGGCGGCCGTTGCCCATCAGGGTGCCGCCGGTGCCGAGGCCGCCGACGAAAGCGGTCACCTCGTCGAGCTCGTCGAGGATCTCGACCGCGGTGCCGTTGTAGTGGGCGAGCGGGTTGGCCTCGTTGCCGTACTGGTAGGGCATGTAGTAGCCGGGCTCCTCGGCCATCTCCAGCGCCACCTCGACGGCGCCGTTGGAGCCCTTGGCGCCCTCCGAGTAGACGATCTCCGCCCCGTACATCCGCAACAGCTGCGTCCGCTCCTCGGTGACGTTGTCGGGCATCACCACCTTCAGCGGGTAGCCCTTGCGGCGGCAGATCATCGCCAAGGCGATGCCGGTGTTGCCGGAAGTCGGTTCGAGGATCGTGTGCCCTGGTTCGATCGCCCCCTCGGCCTCCGCCGCCTCGATCATCGATTTCGCCACCCGGTCCTTGACCGAACCGGTCGGGTTGTGCCCCTCGAGCTTCGCGTAGATCCGCACCTCGGGCTTCGGCGAGAGCCGCGGCAGCTCTACCAGCGGCGTATTGCCGATCGACTCGACGATGTCGCCGAAGCGCCCACCGCAGGGTTTGTTGAGTAGCTCGTCGCGCATGCCCGATCCCGTTACTTCAGAAAGTGTAGCGAGGGTTGGGAGACCCGCTGTTGGGCCTTCAGGTCATCGAGGCAGCAGCGGCGAGGGCGGCGTCGTCGGCGCTGAAGTCCGCGGGCTCCGGCGGTGGCGGGTTGTCGAGATGCCAACGGACTGATTCGGCGACGCACTCGCCTGCGGGAGCGTGGACCCAGTCAAGTCGTCGGGCGGCCTTGGTCGCGTCCATCAGCCAGGGCTGGGGGGTCTCGCCGGTTATCGCTAGGTCCTCGGGTAGGTGGCCCTCGGGGACGGGCACCAGCTCGGCTTCGCAGTCGGCGGCGGCGAGGATCTGCTCGATCCAGAGGCGGATCGGGGCGCAGGTCAGCTCAGCCAGGTTGAAGATCTCCCCGGCGGCGGCGATCTCGGCGGCGAGCCGGATGCCGCGCGCCAGCTCCGGCGCGTAGCCGCGCGACCAAAGGAAGCTGCCGACGCCGACCGGGATCCGCGTCCGCCCCGCCCTCACGCGGCGGAGGATGAAGTCCTCGCGGCGCTTGTAGTCGTGCTCGCCGTAGATCATCGGCAGGCGGCAGATGGCTCCGCCGGCCTCGCGAAAAACCCGCTCGACGTCGAGCTTCTCGTACTGCTCCGGGTCATATGCCCAGCCCGGCGGGACGAACTCACGGTCGGGGGTCGGACCCTCGCGCAGCGGCGCGTCCTCGCGCAGCGGCACCGCGTCGGTGACCCGGTTCTCGAAGACCGAGGCGCAGGCCCGGTAGACATCGCCGCTCGACGCCGCGAGCAGCCGCACCGTGGGATCGAGCGCCTCGACGGTCGCCTCCGCCTCCGCCTCGGTCATCGCTGCCAGGTCGATCGCGACGTCGGGACGAAACCGCGCCAGGTCCTGCCGCCGCTCCCGCAGGGCCGCCCGCTCGACGTGGATGTGCTCGACCTTGCGCAACTCGTCGGGCTCGTGCACCCCGCGGTGGACTATGCAGACCGCATGATCGGCTTCGAGCAGCTCTCGCACGAGGGCGAGACCGAGAAAGCGAGTGCCGCCGAGAACCAGGATCCGCATCGGCCGATGATGATCGAATCGACTAAAAAATCGCCGCTCCCGTGGAGGATTTGAAAGGCCCTGCACTGGGCATGTGAAAGCGCAACTTGTATGTTCGGCAGGTTCGCCAAACCTTTATCGGAGGGAATCGAATGAGAAAGACCCGGCTGGCTGCGTTCTTCGCGGTCCTCCTGCTTGCACTTGCCTCGGTTGTGGCAATCGGCTGCGGCGGCAGCGACGAAACCACCGGCGGTGGCGGTGGCACCACGAGCGAAGGCGGGAGCGGCGAACCGCTCAGCGTCGGCTCCGACATTCCCTATCCGCCGTTCGAGCAGGGCAAACCCGGCAACTACACCGGCTTCGACATCGAACTGATGGAAGCGATCGCCGAAAAGATGGGCCGCAAGGCGGAATTCCAGGACACCTCGTTCGAAACGATTTTCCGGGACGTCCAGCAGGGCAAGTTCGACGCGGCCATCTCGGCGGCGACGATCACCGAAGAACGCGAGAAGGCGGTCGACTTCTCCAACCCCTACTACCTCTCCGAACAAGCGCTCCTGGTCGCCGAAGGCAGCCCCTTCAAAGAACTGAAGGAACTCGAAGGCAAGACGGTTGGCGTCCAGCAGGGCACGACCGGTCAGGAACTGGCCAAGGAAGAAATCGGCGGCGCCGAAATCCGCCCCTTCCCGGAAGGCCCGGACGCGGTCAACGCCCTCAAGTCGGGGACCGTCGAAGCCGTCGTGATCGACGCGCCGGTCGCGCAGAACGCAGTCGAAAAATCGGGCGGGGTCGAAATCGCCGAAAAAATCCCGACCGAAGAAGAGTATGGAATCGCCGTGGCCCAGGGCGAAACCGAACTCCTCGAAGAAATCAATCAGGGATTAAAAGAAGTCCAGGAAGACGGCACCTACAAGAAGATCTACGAAAAGTGGTTCCACCTGGAACCGCCGAAGGCGATCTTCACGGCCACCCACGAAGCCGAATAACGGCCGTCTGATTTGAACCGGAAGGGAAGGGGCGCCATGATGGCGCCTCTTCTTTTTCCCAGGGAGCCCGGCAGGAGCGAGAGATGAGCGAATTCTTCCACCAGTACTTCGACTTCACGATCATGGGGGATCACTTCAGTGAAATCCTCGAAGGCTTCCTGCGCAACCTCCTCCTCTTCGCCGTCGCCGTCGTCCTCGCCCTGATCTTCGGCCTCTTCCTCGCGCTACTGCGCCAGCTCCCGGGCAAAAAGTTCATGCCGTTGCGCGGGATCACGATCGCCTACATCGACGTCTTCCGGGCGATCCCGCTGCTGATCATCCTTTTCCTCATCTCTGGCGGCGTCCCCTACCTCGAATTCCTGCCGAAAGACATCCGCATCCCCCACTGGTTTGGCCAGCCTGACCCCTTCTGGTACGCCGTCGTGGCGCTGACCCTGGTCTACGGCGCCTACATGGCCGAGGTCTACCGCGCCGGCATCGAAGCGGTGCCGGGCGGCCAGGTCGAGGCAGCACGTTCGCTGGGGATGAGCCACGGTCA
Source organism: Solirubrobacterales bacterium (assembly GCA_035719145.1). GTDB lineage: Bacteria > Actinomycetota > Thermoleophilia > Solirubrobacterales > 70-9 > VAYN01. The sequence continues at coordinate 2,226 of DASTGL010000041.1, read as the reverse complement.
GACGATGCGCCACATCGTCGTCCCACAGGCAGTGACGAAGATCCCGGCGCCGATGCTGAACGAAATGATCTCGCTGCTCAAGGACACGACCCTGGCCAGCGTCATCGCCTACTCCGAGTCCCTCCTGCTCGGCCGCGAAGTCCTGGCGGAAACCTTCAACAGCTCGGCGGTGATGCTCTCCGGGCTGATGTTCCTCGTCGTCGTCCTGCCGATGGCGAGGCTGGTCGATTACCTGATCAAGCGCAACCAGGGCAAGATCACCCGCGGCGCCCACATCGAGGTGGCGTGATGGCGGAGGCGATGATCCGCCTCGACGGCGTCTGCAAACGCTTCGGAAAGCTCGAAGTCCTGAAAGGCGTCGACATCGAGATCGCCAAAGGCGAGGTCGTCTGCGTCCTCGGCCCGAGCGGCTCGGGCAAGAGCACGCTGCTGCGCTGCGTCAACCTGCTGGCGCCACCGGAGGAGGGCGAGATCTTCCTCGAAGGGCACGACATCTGCAAGGGGCCGGGCTCGGGCACCGGCGAAGAGAGCTGGGAGCTCGACTTCGTCCGCCAGCGCGTCGGGATGGTCTTCCAGCAGTTCAACCTCTTCCCTCACAAGAGCGCGCTGGAGAACGTCACCCTGGCGCAGGAGAAGGTGCTCGGCCGCTCCAAGCAGGAGGCGCGGGCGAAAGCGACCGAGCTGCTCGAGCGAGTGGGCCTCGGCGACCGCCTCGACCAGTACCCGGAAACCCTCTCCGGCGGTCAGCAGCAGCGGGTGGCGATCGCCAGGGCACTGGCGATGGACCCGCACGTGATGCTCTTCGACGAGGTCACCAGCGCGCTCGATCCCGAGCTCGTCAAGGAAGTGCTCGACACGATGCGCGAGCTGGCGGCGGAAGGGATGACGATGATCGTCGTCACCCACGAGCTCGGCTTCGCCCGCGAGGTCGCCGACCGGGTGATCTTCATGGACCAGGGCGTGATCGTCGAGGAAGGCCCGCCGGCCGAGGTCCTGGAGAACCCCAGGGAAGAGCGAACCAAGCAGTTCCTGGGTTTGGTTCTGGACCGCTAGGGCTCAGCGAGTGGAGAGTTAACTCGCCTATAGCGAGGTTAAGTCGCCACTCGTCAGGCGCCGCCGGCCATCGCCGGCAGGATAACGACCGTGTCGCCGTCTTTGACGGCAGTATCCAGCCCATCAAGCACCCGGACGTCCTCGTCGTTGAGGTAGACGTTGACGTAGCGGTTGAGCTCGCCGCCCTCGCCGAAGAGCTGCTCCTGGGTGTCGGGGTACTCGCCGGTCAGCGACCGCAGCACCTCGCCGACGTTGCCGCCGCCGGCCTCGACCTCACCCTGCCCTCCCGTTTTCGGGCGCAGCACCGGGGGGATGCGGACAGTCGCCATGAGGCCGGTGATCCTACTAGGCGATCGACTGGCGGTCGCCGCCGGCTCCGGCGCAGAAAGCGTCGTAGTCGGGGAACTTGCCCATCTCCGACTCTGGGATCTCCTCGGCGTGCTCGCCGCAGATCGGGCAGTCGGGGTCGCGGCGGACCTTCAGCTCGGTGAAGCGGGTGCCGAGCGCCTCGTAGAGGAGCAGGCGGCCGACCAGCGGCTCGCCCTTGCCGAGGATCAGCTTGATCACCTCGTTGGCCTGCAGCGTGCCCATCGTCCCGGCCATCACCCCGAGCACCCCGTTGGCGGAGCAGCTCGGCGCCAGCTCGGCCGGCGGCGGCGTCGGATAGAGGCAGCGGTAGCAAGGTCCCTCGAAGGGGACGAAGGTCGAGATCTGGCCGTCGAAGCCGAGGATCGAAGCCGAGACGACCGGCTTTTTCAGCCGCACCGAGGCGTCGTTCAGCAAGTAACGGGTGGGGAAGTTGTCGGCGCCGTCGACGACGATGTCGTACTCGGAGATGACGTCGAGGATGTTGCTCGCGTCGAGGCGGCCGTTGTGCTCGACCACCTTGACGTCGGGGTTCAGCCCTTCGATGAAGATCCGCGCCGATTCCGTCTTCGGCATTCCGATCCGTTCGGTGTTGTGGATCACCTGGCGCTGCAGGTTGGAGGCGTCGACCACGTCGTCATCGACGAGTCCGATCGTGCCGACGCCGGCGGCGGCCAGGTAGAGCGCGGTCGGCGCGCCGAGCCCGCCGGCGCCGAGCAGCAGCACCTTGGCGTTGAGCAGCTTCAGCTGGCCGTCGACCCCGACCTCCGGCAGCAGCGTGTGGCGCGAGTAGCGGTCGCGCTGCTC
>DASTGL010000040.1:0-7060 GCA_035719145.1 Solirubrobacterales bacterium | reverse complement strand
GCGCGTCCGATCCAACGTCGCCGCCGCCGGTCTGCAATTCGGCCCCGACCGGGAGATCCCGGTAGATCCGGTCCCGCGGCTGCTCGAGGCGGCGGAGTGGGCGGTGCTGGAGCCGGGGCTGCTGCAGCGGGCGCGGGCGCTGAACGCCTTCGTCGCCGACGCCTACGGGCCGCAGCGGATCTTCGACGAGGGGATCGTCCCCCGGCGCCTGATCGAGAGCTCCGACGGCTACGAGCCGGTGATGCGGGGGCTGATCGACGCCGAGGCGCCGCCGGCCACGGTCGCCGGGCTCGACCTCGTCCGCGACGAAGAGGGTCGGTTCCGGGTGCTGGAGGACAACCTGCGGATGCCCTCGGGCGCCTGCTACGCGTTCGCGGTGCGCGAAGTCGTCGCGCCGGAGATTCCGACAGGTCTGCTGCCCCGCTCGCTCGAGGGGTATCTGGAGGCCATGCGCGCGGCGCTCGTCGGTGCCGTCCCCGAAGGCCGCTCCGAACCGTTCGTCGCGATCCTCTCCGACGGGCCCGAGAACGGCGCCTGGTACGAGCACGAGCGCTTCGGCCGCGAGCTCGGGCTGCCGGTGGTGACGCCGGACCAGCTCGAGGTGAGCCGCGGGCGCCTCTTCGCCCGCCGGGGTCGCGAGCGCGAGCAGGTCGACGTGATCTACCGGCGCCTCGACGAAGACCGGCTCTGCGACCCGCAGGGGAACCTCACCGATCTCGGCGAGCTGCTGCTGCCGGCGCTGCGCTCCGGTCGCCTGCGCTGCGCCAACGCCTTCGGCACCGGCCTCGCCGACGACAAGCTCACCCACGCCTACGTCGAGCGGATGATCGAGTTCTACCTCGGCGAGGAGCCGCTGCTGCGCTCGGTTCCGAGCTTCGACCTCTCCGACCCGGAGGACCGGGCGCAGGCGATGGAGCGCCTCGACGAGCTGGTGATCAAGCCCCGCGGGGGCTTCGGCGGCCACGGGGTGACGATCATGCCCCGAGCTACCGAGCCGCAGCGCCAGCGCGCGATCGGGCTGCTGCGCCGTCGCCCCGAGCAGTTCATCGCCCAGGAGACGATCGAGATCTCCAGCCATCCCACGGTCGTCGGCGCCGGCCTGCAGCCGCGGCACATCGACCTGCGCCCGTTCGTCGTCAGCGGACCCGACGGCGAGGCGGCGATGTGCGGCGGCCTCACCCGCTACGCGCAACCCGCCGGGGAGATGGTCGTCAACAGCTCCCAGGGCGGCGGCTGCAAGGACACCTGGGTCCTGGAGGCGCCTCGATGAAGCGTCGTTCGTTAGCTTCGCTGCAGATGCGACCGTTGATCGGAGTCACGACTTCCGAGGTGCGGGCCCCCGAGCGGGCGACCCCGATCCCCGAGGGCGAGCCCAGGGTGAAGGAGCTGGCGCTCGGCCTCACCTACATGCGCGCGGTCGAAGCCGGCGGCGGCCTGCCGGTTGTGATCCCGCTGATGGAGGAGGACGCGATCGAGCCGCTGCTGGATCGCCTCGACGGGATCTGCCTCTCCGGCGGCCCCGACCTCGACCCCCAGCACTACGGGGCCGACCCGCACGCCGAGCTGGGGCCGACCGAGCCCGACCTCGATCGCTTCGAGCTGATGGTCGCCCGCTGCGCCGACGCCCGTCAGCTGCCGATCCTGGCGATCTGCCGCGGCACCCAGGCGCTGAACGTCGTCCGCGGCGGCGTCCTCCACCAGCACCTTCCAGAGCTCGGCGAGGAGATCCCCCACCGCCAGCAGACGCCCGGCACCCAGACCAGCCACCCGGTGCGGATCGAGCGGGGCAGCAGGTTGGCTGCGGCGCTCGGCTACGAGAGCGAGGTCGAGGTCGCCGACGAGCTCGACGTCAACTCCTTCCACCACCAGGCGATCGACCGCTTGGGAGACGGCCTGGCCGTGACCGCCTCCGCCCCCGACGGGACGATCGAGGCGATCGAGGATCCGCAGCGGGAGTTCCTGATCGGCGTCCAATGGCATGCCGAGACGCTTATCCACCGCTCCTACGAGGCCTCGCTCTTCCGTCATTTCGTCACCGCCTGCAAGGACGGGAGCGCCCGGGCCCGGCGCGGGAGCGGCAGCAGCCGAGAGGTGGCGTGAGCGAAGGGGCCGGCACGCTGCCGGCCTGGGCCTGCTGGGCCGAGCCGCACGAGCTCGGCCCCTATACCGTCGGGATCGAGGAGGAGGTAATGCTGCTCGACGAGGTGAGCTGGGCGCTCGCCCACCGGATCGACTCGGTGCTGCCGCGACTGCCCGGCCGCGGTCCGAGCTTCACCGCCGAGACCCACGGCTCGGCGCTGGAGATCCAGACCGGCGTCCACGCGACGATCGCGAGCGCGATCGCCGAGCTGGGGGCGCTGCGGCGGGAGCTGGAGGAGACGCTGCGGCCGCTCTCGATGCGAGCGGCGAGCGCCGGGACCCATCCGTTCGCGGTCTGGCAGGAGATCGCCGTCTCGGCCGGCGAGCGCTACCAGTTCGTCTACGGCTCGATGCGGGAGCTGGCGCGACGGGAGCCGACCTTCGGCCTCCACGTCCACGTCGCCGTCCCCGACCCCGAAGAAGCGATCCACGTGGCCAACCGGCTCCGCACCCACATCCCCCTGCTGCTCGCCCTCTCGGTCAACTCGCCGTTCTGGCAGGGGCGCGACACCGGCCTTGCCTCCGCTCGAACTCCCCTCTTCCAGGCTTTCCCGCGGGTCGGGATCCCGCGCGCCTTCGACGACTACGCCGACTACGTCGAGTCGGTCGACGTGCTGATCCGCAGCGACGCCGTCCCCGAGCCGACCTTCCTCTGGTGGGACGTGCGGCCGCAGCCGCGCTTCGGCACGGTCGAGGTGCGGATCATGGACGCGCAGACGACGCCGGCCGACACCGCGGCGATCGCCGCCCTGGTGCAGTGCGTCGTCCGGGCCGAGGTCGAGGCGGGCACCCACCTCGAACGCCCGATGCCGCAGGAGGTTCTTTCCGAGAACCGCTTCATCGCCGCCCGCGACGGCATGGAGGCCGAGCTGATCGAGCCCGAGCTCGATCGCCGGGTGCCGGCGCGGGAGCTGCTGGCCGACCTCGTCGTCGTCTGCCGCCCTCACGCGCAAGACCTCGGCTGCGAGGCGGAGCTGGAGCGCGTCCCGGAGCTGGGCCGGCGCACCGGGGCCCAGCACCAACTCGAGCTCTACCGTTCGGTCGAATCGCTGCCGCGGGTGGTCAAAGCCCTGGCCACCGACTTCCTAGCTCACTACTAGCCCTCGCTCGGCGGCAGCACGAACTGGCTGACGATCAGGTTCGCGGCGAGGCGGGGCTCCTTGCCCTCGCGGCGGCGCTCGATCCGGACCTCGATCACGACCGTGCTCTTGCCGACGTGCAGGGGCTCGGCCGTCGCCTCGATCTCGTCGCCGAGGATGCCGGCGGCGAAGACGTTCAGCTTCAACTCGATCGTCGTGAAGTTGTGGCCGGGCGGGATGCAGCGGAAGGTCGACCAGGCGGCGACGGTGTCGCCGAGCGCGGTCCAGACGCCGCCGTGGACGAAGCCGCCAGGGTGCAGGTGGCGCTTGTCGACGACGATCGCGCCGCGGGCATGTGAGTCCTCGACCTCGAGCGGCTCGATCCCGAGGTCGCCGGGAAAGCTACCGGGGAGGAAGGCCCGGACCGACTCCGGGGTGATCATCGAGCTCGGGTGCGGCTGGTCGCTCATCGCCGCGGCAGCCTATTCGTAAAGAGCAGGATCCAAAGACCAAGATCCAAGAACAAGACCTACGGATCGAGGCCGAAGCCGTCGAGGCCGTGGTCGCCGTAGGGCTCGTCGCGCTCGCGGACCGCCTCGCGGAAGCCGGACTCGGCGGCGCGGCGGACGAAGCCGTGGCCCTCCTCGGTGTGGCGGGCGATCCCGTCGAAGAAGGTGCCGAGGACCTGCGTCTGGGCAAGGCCCTGGGCGTGGACGGTCTGGTTGACCAGCAGCTTCATCATCACCAGCTGGTTGATCGGCATCCGCGCCACCCGCTCCAGCAGGCGCTCGAAGCGCTCGTCGAGCCGGTCGGCGGGAGCGGCCTCGGTCGCCAGCCCCCACTCCGCCGCCTCGGCGCCGGTCAGCGAGTCGCCGGTCAGCAGCAGGCGCTTGGCCCGCATCGGCCCGAGGCGGCTCGCCCACATCGCCGTCGTCGGCGAGCCCCAGACGCGGGCCGGCGGGTAGCCGATCTTCGCGTCCTCGGCGATCACCAGAAGGTCGGAGCAGAGCGCCATGTCGGTGCCGCCGGCGACGCAGTAGCCGTGGACCTTGCAGAGGACCGGCTTCTCGGAGTGGAAGAGGCTCATGAAGCCGCGCACGTTGCGGCTCATGAACTGGTAGTCGGTGACCGGGTCCCAGTTGGTGTCCGGAGCGTGGTTGGCGCCGATCACCGCGGGGTCGAGCGGCGAGCCGGGCGGCGGCGCCTCGCCGCCGAGCTCGCTCATATCGCCCTCGGCCGAGGCGACGAGGTCGTAGCCGCCGCAGAAGCCGGTGCCGTTGCCGGCAAGGGCGATCGCATGGACCCCCGGATCGAGGTTCGCCCGCTCGACGCACTCGGCCAACTCGACCGGCATCCCCGCCGTGATCCCGTTCCCCCGCTCGGGGCGGTTCAGGGTGATGCGCGCTACGCGCCCATCGGTCTCGTAGAGAATCGTCTCCACGGCCCGACCCTAACCGGTGAGTGGCGAGTTGACCTCGCTATAGACAGGTCAACTCGCCACTCGCTGCTGCTTAGTTGAGCCTTTCGATCAGCATGGCCTTGCCCTGGCCACCCGCTACGCACATCGTCTCGAGGCCGACCTGCTGGTCGTCGGTCTCGAGGACGTTGAGCAGCGTGCCCATGATCCGGGCGCCGGTCATCCCGAAGGGGTGGCCGAGGGCGATCGCGCCGCCGTGGGTGTTGAGCTTGTCTTCGTCGATCCCGCACTCGGCCATGATCGGGATCACCTGGGCGGCGAAGGCCTCGTTCAGCTCGACCCGGTCGACGTCCTCGATCGTCATCCCGGCGCGGTCCAGGACCTTCTTGATCGCGCCGATCGGGGCGACGCCCATCAGCTCCGGCTCGTTGCCGTGGGTGGCGGCGGTGATGATCCGGGCGCGCGGCTTCAGGCCCAGCTCCTGCGCTTTCTCGGCGCTCATCAGCAGCACCGCTGCGGCGCCGTCGTTGAGCGGGCAGGAGTTGCCGGCGGTGACGCCGCCACCGCCCTCAAAGGCCTCCGGCAGTTCGGAGAGCTTCTCCAGGGTCGAGGAGGCGCGGGGGCCGTCGTCCTTGGTCACTTCGGTCCCGTCCTCGAGCTTGACCGGGACGATTTCGCGGTCGAAGAAGCCGTCCTCCTGCGACTGCACGGCCCGTTCCTGCGAGCGCTGCGCGAACTTGTCCATGTCGGCACGGCTGACCTCGTACTTCTTGGCGACGTTGACCGCGGTGATGCCCATGTCGATGTAGGCGTTCGGCTGGCCGTTCTCGCCGATCAGGTTGGGGTTGCGGTCGGCGGCGCCAGCGGGCTCGGTGCGCTCGTTGAACTTGCTGACCCACTCGACCCCGACCGCGAGGTAGGCGTCGCCCTCGCCGGCCTTGATCGCGTTGCCGGCGTGGCGGATCGCGTCGAGGCTGGAGGAGCAGTAGCGGGAGACGGTGACCCCGTTGACCTCCTGCGGCAGCTTCTCGCTGAGCAGGGAGATGATCCGGCCGATGTTGAAGGCCTCGAGGCCCTGCGGCATGCCGACGCCGCAGAAGACGTCTTCGATCAGGGCGGGGTCGACCTCGGGGTTGCGCTCGAGCAGCTGGTCGACCACGAAAGCGCCCATCTCCTCGGGCCGCAGCTGGGCCAGCGAGCCCTTGAAGGCACGGCCGATCGGCGTGCGGATGGTGTCGACAATGACTGCTTCGGGCATTCCGTTATCTCCTTGAAGGCTTGGGAAGGGCTTGCGACTGCGGCAGGAGGGTAGTTGACGTGGACCGCGGGCGTCTCGTGCGTTTTGTCACGAAGTTTCGCGGCAGCGTCGTGTACCTGCGTTACATTCGCCTCAATCCACCTCGCGCTTACCGCGAGCTCTGCCGCCCGGCGGCGACGAAAGGAGGGTTCCTAGATGCCTGAGGGTTACTGCGTCAAGGAGCGCAAGAAGGTCGAGATCAAGGACGCCAAACAGGTGACGATGAAGAACGGTCGCCCGGCGATCCAGGGCGTCTGCCCGGATTGCGGGACGAAAATCTTCAAGATCGGGAAACTCGAATAGGGCTCTCCTAAAAAGCATTTGAACCCGGCGCGGCCGGGGAGCGTATGCCGGGTCGGATGATCCCTGAAACCCTTAAGAGGGGAACTTCGACCCGGGGTGCGCTCAGCCGCGAACGCGATGTCCGCGAGGCCTACGCCGCCCATTCCGGCGAGCTGTACGGCTTCGCGGTCCGCTCGCTCGGCGATTCGGGGCTCGCCGAAGAGGCGGTCCAGGAGACGTTCGTCCGGGCCTGGCGGGCGGGCGACCGCTTCGACCCGAAGATCGGTTCGCTGCGGACCTGGCTCTTCGCGATCCTCCGCAACGTGGTCATCGACCTAGGGCGGGCGCGAGCGGTGCGGCCCGGCGTCGCCGAGGGCGGGATCGAGCCCAGCGTCGAGCCGCTCGAGGAGGCGCTGCTCTCCTGGCAGGTCGAGGAGGCGATGCGGCGGATCGGCGACGACCACCGCCGGGTGATCGTCGAGACCTATTACCGCGGCCGTCCCTACGCCGAGGTCGCCGAGGAACTCGGCGTGCCGGAGGGGACGATCAAGAGCCGCGTCTACTACGGACTGCGGGCGCTGCGGGTCGTACTCGAGGAGATGGGCTATGAAGATTAGGAACGACTGCCGCGACTGGCGTGAGCTGCTCGGCGTCTACGCGCTGGGGCAGCTGGAGGGTGACGAGCGGGTCGGCCTGGAGGCGCACCTCGAGGGGTGCGCCCAGTGCCGGGCCGAGCTGGCCGAGCTGGAGCCGGTGGCGCGGATGCTCCCCCACGCCGACCCGGAGCGGTTCGAGTCGGCGCCGCAGCCGCCGCCGGAGCTGGGCGCGCGGATCGCGGCGACGATC
>DASTGL010000039.1:0-3803 GCA_035719145.1 Solirubrobacterales bacterium | reverse complement strand
CCCGTAACCGTCCCGGGGAGCCGGGTGTGGGTCGCCGGGCCCTCCCCGCTGTTGCCCGCCGACCCTCACCCGGCTCCCCCCACAACGCTCACGGCAAGACCTCACTAGGCGGTTTGAGCCTGGCGGTCGCCTCAGCCATGTCCTTGTCCCCGCGCCCGGAGAGGCAAAGCACGTCGAAGCCGTCCTCACCCGGGTTCCCCAGCAGCCAGGCGATCGCGTGCGAGGACTCGAGCGCCGGGATGATTCCCTCCAGCCGCGATAGCTCGGCGAAGGCGCCGAGCGCCTGCTCATCGGTGACACCCACGTAAGTGGCCCGCCCGCTGTCGCGTAGGTAGGCGTGCTCGGGCCCGACCCCGGGGTAGTCGAGCCCGGCTGAGATCGAGTGGGCCTCGAGGATCTGCCCCTCCTCGTCGGCGATGATCGAGGAGAGCGAGCCGTGGAGGACGCCGGTGGTGCCGGCCTGCAGCGAGGCGCCGTGGCGCCGGGTCTCGAGCCCCTCCCCCGCCGCCTCGACGCCGACCAGCGCCACCTCGGCGTCGTCGACGAAGGGCGTGAAGATCCCGATCGAGTTGGAGCCGCCGCCGACGCAGGCGATCACCCGCGATGGCAGCCCGCCCTCGGCCGCAGCGCCTGCTCGCGCGCCTCTTCGCCGATCACCCGCTGCAGGTCCCGGACCAGCGCCGGATAGGGCGCCGGCCCGACCGCGGAGCCGATCACGTAGTGGGTGGTGGCGACATTGGCGACCCAGTCGCGGATCGCCGCGCTGACCGCCTCCTTCAGCGTCCGCGCCCCGGCCTCGACCGGCGCCACCTCGGCCCCGAGCAGCCGCATCCGCTCGACGTTCGGCGCCTGGCGGCGGATGTCCTCGGTGCCCATGTAGACGACGCATTCGAGCCCCAGCAGGGCGCAGGCGGTGGCGGTGGCGACGCCGTGCTGGCCGGCGCCGGTCTCGGCGATCACCCGCGGCTTGCCCATCCGCGCCGCCAGCAGCGACTGCCCGATCGCGTTGTTGATCTTGTGCGAGCCGGTGTGGGCGAGGTCCTCGCGCTTCAGGTAGACCCGCGAGCCGACCCGCTCGGACAGCCGCTCGGCCAGGTAGAGCGGCGTCGGCCGGCCGATGAAGTCGCGGCGGAGCTGCTCCAGTCGCGCCATGAACTCCGCGTCCTCGCGCGCCTCGGCCCAGGCGGCGGTCAGCTCGTCGAGCGCCGGGATCAACGTCTCCGGCACGTAGCGCCCCCCGTAGGGGCCGAACCTCTGCTCGACCGCGCTCATGCCTCGGCGCCGACCGGGTTCGCCGCCTCGAAGAAGGCCGCCATCGCCCCGTGGTCCTTGCGCCCGGGCTCGTGCTCGACCCCGCTGGCGACGTCGACCGCGTACGGGTGCGCGATCTCGATCGCCGCGGCGACGTTGTCCGGCCGCAGCCCGCCGGCAAGGATCGCCGGCACTTCGGACCGGTGGCCGCGCAGAAGCTCCCAATCGAAGCTCTGCCCGGTGCCGCCCCATTCCCCCCTGGCACGCCGGTCGAAGAGATGGAAGTCGGTGCGGAAGGCCTCGGCGCCATGGATATCGGCAGCGCTGGCCACATGCACGGCCTTGGCAACCTTCACCCCGGTTCGCCGCTTCACCTCGGAACAAAACGAAGCCCCCTCAGCCCCGTTCAGCTGCACCATCGTCAACCCCTCATCCTCAACCGCCCGCGCAACCTCCTCCAAGGTCGGGTTCACAAACACCCCGACAACCTCGCACTTGCGCCGGAAAGCAGCAGCGATCTCCGTCGCCACCGCTCGGTCGACGTCCCTGGGGCTGCCATGGAAATGGATCAGCCCAACAGCCCAGGCGCCAAGCCGAACGGCCTCCGCCGCGTCGTCCATATTCGTGATCCCACAGAACTTGACCCGCATCACCCCAGCGTACGGGAAGGGCTGGGCCGGAGGCCCAGCCCGCCGCCGCTATTCGCTTTTCTTCGGCTGCGTCCCGAGGGTGACGTTGGCGGTCTTTTCATCGCCGCCGCGGAGGATCTTCAGTTCGAGCTTGTCGCCGGGCTTGGAGTCCTGAATCACTTCGACCAGTTCTTCCATGCTCTTCACCGGCTTGCCGTTGGCTTCGGTGATGATGTCGCCGCCGAGGCGGACTTCCTGGCCGCCGATCGTGGCCGAGGTGGTGCCTGCTTCCAGGCCCGCCTTGTCAGCGGGGCCGTCCTTGACGACCTGCTGCACGATCACGCCCTGTTCGACCGGCAGGTTAAGCGCCTTCGCCAGTTCCGGGGTGATCGTGCCGCCGCTGATCCCGAGGAAGGCATGTTCGACTTCGCCCTTGGTCTCGAGGTCCTTGATCTCGGCCCGGATCGTGTCGATCGGGATCGCGAAGCCGATGCCGACGTTGCCGTCGCCGCCGCCACCGGTGGCGATCTGGGAGTTGATCCCGATCACCTCACCGCCGGAGTCGATCAGCGGCCCGCCCGAGTTGCCGGGGTTGATCGCGGCGTCGGTCTGGATCACGTGGTTGATCGAGAAGCCGTTCGGCGCCTGGATCTGCCGCTGCAGAGCGGAGACGATGCCGCTGGTGACCGTCCGGTCGAGGCCGAACGGGTTGCCGATCGCGACCACCGGGTCGCCGACTTCGACTTCGGAGGAGTGGCCGAGGGCGAGCGGATGCAGTTCCTTCGCCGGGGCTTCGACCTTCAGCAGGGCGATGTCGGTCCCGGGGTCAGCCCCCACGACTTCGGCTTCGTACTCCTTTTCGGAATCGCCGAGTTTGACCTGCACCTTCGAGGCGCCTTCGATTACGTGGTTGTTGGTGAGAATGTGGCCTTCGGTGTCGATCACGAAGCCGGAACCGGTGGCGGTGCCGCCCGATTCTGCTTCGGGTTCGCCGAAGGGGTTGAAGAATTCGCTTTCCTGCGGTTCGAGCTGCGATTCGATGAAGGCGACCCCGTCTCCGTCGGCCTTGTAGATCTGGTTGACGACGTTGGTGTTGGTTTCTTCCTTCGCGTCGACGGGCGCGGTGAGCGGGGAGGCAACGGTCGTCGTCGAACCGCCGCCGGAATCGACCACGCCCGCGGCGATGGCGATCAGTCCGACGACGGCGACGACGAGGCCGCCAAGGAGGGCGGAGAAGAACGGGCTGCGAAGTTTCGGCTGTTGCTGAGGCATGGCAGGAGGATCGCGCGGCGGTGTGTCCGCTCTCTAAATGCTCTTCAAAAGTTTTCTAAAGATGGCAGACCAGCGGGTCCGGCCTGCTCAGACGAGGTGTTCGCGGGTGCTTTCGTCGCTCCCGGTCAGCTCCCGCACCTTCGCTTCAGGGTCCGCAGCGGTCATCAAGGCGCCGCCGATCAGGACGGCGTCTACCCCGACGCGGTCGAGCTCGGCCAGCTCCTCGCGGCCGGAGATCCCGCTCTCGGCGACGACGGTCTTGCCCGCCGGGACGTCGGGCATCAGCTCGTAGGTCGTCTGGATGTCGACGCTCATGTCGTCGAGGTTGCGGTTGTTGATCCCGATCACCTCGGCGCCGGCCTCCAGCGCCCGCTCCAGCTCCTCGGCGTCATGGACCTCGACCAGGCAGTCGAGGTCGATCGAGCGCGCCTCCTGGTAGAGCGATCGCAGGTCCTCGTCACCGAGGGCGGCGACGATCAGGAGGACCGCGTCGGCGCCGTTGACCGCAGCCTCGTAGAGCTGGTAGGGCTCGACGATGAAGTCCTTGCGGATGATCGGCATTTCGCAGGCGGCGCGAGCGGCGCGCAGGTCGGCCAGCGAGCCGCCGAAGTGGCGCTCGTCGGTGAGGACCGAGAGCGCGGCGGCGGCGCC
>DASTGL010000038.1:0-11002 GCA_035719145.1 Solirubrobacterales bacterium | reverse complement strand
GGGGCGAAACCCTTGCCGAAGCAGTGCCCGCCTTGAAGCGGGAAGACGTGGTCGAAGCGCTCGGGGAGCCCGGCCTGCTGGAAAGCGGTTTCGAATTGCGGCTGCCGCTGGACTCTCTCGAATGCGATGCCCCGGCCGCCGGGATCACCGTCACCGGCTCGCTTGACGGGAAGTCGAGCCCGCTCAGCTTCGCCGAAGGGATCAAGGAAGCGATCGCAGCGGCGTGCTGACGCATCCGGGGGACTCCTGATGCTCGAGCGCGGGGAGCCGGTCGTCGATTTCAAGCTCGAGCTGCTCGGCAAGGCGCTGCCGGGCTGCGACAGCGCGGTCCTCTTCGGGGACATGTGGCGCGTCGACGGCGGCTACAGCTTCGAGTGCGCGAAGCACTGTGAGCGAGTGCTCCTGATCGACAGCCTGGAGACGGCAGCCTGGCAACAGGGCCGGATCGAGGAGCCGAAGGTCGACTTCCGCAAGGGCGACTTCTCAGACCCGCTGTTCATGGCGAGCGTCCGCGACTCGTTCGATCTGGGCGTCGTCTACGACATCCTCCTGCACCAGCCGGCGATGCTCGGGACCCTGACCCTGATGCTGCGGCTGGTGGAGAAGCGCTTCTGCGTGGTGCAGCCGATGCTGGAAGAGCAGGCCCACCCCGGCACGCTCATCTACCTGCCCGGAAACCGCTCGGTCACCGAGCTCTATCCGCTCGATGCCGAGGCGTCCGACCACAAGCTCTTCGACATCGACCAGGTCAACCACTCGCACTGGATCTGGGCGATGACCCCCTCGTTCTTGACCGCCGCGATCGCCGCCGAGGGTTTCGACCTCGTCTTCGAGCAGACCCTCGGGCCCCTCCCCAACCCGAGGTGGCAGTGGTGGGGCGGCGTCTACGAACGGACCCGCCCCCAGTCCGAAGGGCACTGGTCCAAGCAGCAGGTCACTCCCGGGATCTTCGCCGGTGAGTGGTAGAAGACCCCTTGAACAGACGTCTACGGTGGCGGCCCGATTGTTTAAGCTGCGCCTTCGAGGGCACGGGAAGCCCATGATTCCCCGGCAGGGAGTCTTAGATTCGTGACGACTGAATCACAGAGGGCCGCCGCGGGCGGCAACGGCAACGGCAACGGTGTTCTCACCGAGGACCACCCACGCGTCGAGCCCTGGCAGGAGCGGGCAGAGCGAGCCGAGCGAGAGGCCGCCGAGACCCTGCGGGCGCTGCGGGAAGCCGAAGCGCGCGAGGCCGGCCTGGCCGAGCGCCTGCGGGAGACCAGCAAGGCTCTGATCGACGCCAACCAGGAGCTCGCGCAGGCTCCCTTGCTGAAGCACCGGCTGGCGGAAATGTACGACCAGAAAGCCGGCCTGGAGGCAAAACTGCAGGAGGTCCTCCACTCCCGCAGCTGGCAGACGACCGAAGTGCTTCGGAGAGTCAGCCGCGCGCTCAAGCTCCCGCGCTGACCGGGTCATTGGCTGAGCCGGCCCGACCTCGGTGGGCAGCAGCAGGCGCGGTGGCCCTCGCCGCGCTGCTCGTCCTGATCGCCGTTCTCGTCTACGGCGACCACGCCAGCAACGGCGGCTGGGTCGGCGACGCTTGGTCCACCCGCGCCTGGTACGCCCTCTACCCCCACACCAGCTTCTTCTCCACCGTCGGCCACTTCTTCGACCTCAACAGCAGCATGGCGGCTCGGCCCGCCAACGCCGTCTACCGGGTCACCCTCAACGACCTGTTCGGCGCCGACACCGGCGCCTGGTTCGCCTGGCAGGCAGCCTCCTGCGTCCTCATGTGCCTCGCCGTCTTCGCCCTCCTGCGGGAGGTCGGCGTGCGGTACCTCGATGCCGCCGCCGTCGCGGGGCTGCTGGCGGTGTTTCCAGCCTCTGTCTCTCTCTGGCTCTGGTCGCCAATCGTCCACGCCTCGCTGGCGATCGCGCTTGCCGCCCTCGGGTTCCTGCTGGCCCTACGGGCATTCGGGCGGGAGGGACGGGGGCGCCTCGCCCTACACACCGCGTCGCTGCTCCTCTTCGTCCTCAGCCTGCTGCTCTACGAGGTCTGCCTGCCGCTGTTCCTCGCCTCCTTCCTCCTCTACGCCCTGCGAGCGCCCCGACGAGAGGCCTGCGCACGCTGGCTCGTCGACTGCCTCGTGCTGCTTCCGCTCGCGCTCGTGATCAGCAGCTCAACCGAATCGCGCGACCAGGGACTGGGCGGTTCGATCGATCACGCCGCCAAGATGGCCGGGCAGCTGCCTGAGCTCCTCTTGCAGCGACTTCTGCCGTTCAGCGCGGCGCCGGCGCTGGGCGCCATCGCCTTGTTGGCGATCTACGCCGCCGCAGTCCTGGCGATCCGCCGCCGCCCGGCCGGAGACCCGGTCTCAGCTCGGCTCCGGGGCCTGTTCGCCCTCACCCTCGGCGGCCTGGTCGTGATCGTCCTCGGCTACCTCATCTACGCACCGGGCATCGACTACTACCTGCCGCTGGCCGAGGGGATCGGCGACCGGGTCAACGCCGTGGCGGGAATCGGCTGGATCCTCTGCCTCTACGCCGCTGCCGCGATGACCGCGACGCTGCTGACGATGTGGCTGCGCCGGCGGGCGCTGGCGGCGGCGTCGGGCACGGTCGCCCTCGTGATCGCCCTCGGCCTCAGCTGGCTGCCGCCGATCGCCGACGAATCGCGCGCCTACCTCGACGCCGACGAAGCCAGCGACAGGGTCCTCAACGTGGTTCAGCGGGCGGTCCCAGATCCTCCTCGCGGGTCGGTCATCTGGACCTTCGGGCAGCCGGTCGAAGCCGCGGTCGGGGTGCCGATCTTCGCCAACTACTGGAACATGACGGCGGCGATCCAGCTCCGCTACCACGACCGCCACCTGCGCAGCTTCGTCGCCTTGCCTGGGACCCGGTTCGCGTGCACGGCAAAGGGGGTCGTCCCCGGCGGGAGCTTCGAATATCCGCCCCCGCCCCCCGGCAAGCTCGGCGATTTCGGCTCGCGCTACGGCCGCACCTACTTCGTCGACACCGAGCGCGGGCAGTTCGCGACGATCGACTCGCGCGCCCGCTGCCTGGAACTGCGAGGGGCCTTCCGCCTCTCGCCGACCCTTCCGCCTACTTCGTAGAGCGGTCGCCCTCGCGCAGGCCGCCGCTCCGGCTGACCCGGTAGTCGCCGCGGCTGAGCGTCATCTCCAGCCAGACGTAGAGGACGATGAAGAGGTAGCGGCTGCCCATCTCCCGCATCGCCAGCTTCGCCTCGCCGGCGGTGCGGTTGGTCCAGGAGATCGGGATCACCTGGTAGCTGTGGCCGCGGATGATCGCCTTCAGCGGCATCTCCACGGTGAGGTTGAAGTGCTTGGAGAGGAGCGGCTGGATCGTCTCGACGACCTCCCGCCGGTAGGCCTTGAAGGCGTTGGTGGTGTCGTTGTAGCGGTGGCGGAAGAGGATGCGGATGAACTGGTTGGCGAGCCGGTTGACGACGTACTTGATCCGCGGATAGTCGTAGACGTGGGCGCCCGGCATGAAGCGCGAGCCGAAGGCGCAGTCGTAGCCCTGCTCGAGCACCCGGTAGTAGCGGACCAGGTCCTCGGGGTCGTCGGAAGCGTCGGCCATCACGATCGCCACCGCGTCGCCCTGATAGACGTCGAGCCCGGCGCGGATCGCGTTGCCGAAGCCGCGTTCGTTGTGGGAGCGGTGGACGCGGATGCGCGGGTTCTGCTCCCCCATCGCCGCGACCACGGCTTCGGTCGAGTCGGTGCTGTCGTCGTTGACGACAACGATCTCGTAATCGATCCCCTCGCGATCGAGGACGCCGGCGACGCCTTCGACCGTCCGGCCGACCGACCCCTCCTCGTTCTGGGCCGGCATCACCACCGAGAGCTTCATTGCCTCTGGCATGAGGCGGCGACGCTATCGAAAGTCACAGATTCTCTACGAAGCGGTGCAGGAAGATTTCGTTTCTGCGCGCTTCCCGTCACAGCCAAAACATTACGATAGGATCCGTGGTGGTGATGACGCCCAGAGAGCAATGGACCGACGAGCGCCTCGACGACCTCAACAAGAAGGTCGATCGGGGCTTCGACGAGACGAAACTGGAGATGCGGGAAGGCTTCGCGCGCGTGGACGCCGACATCCGCGAACTTCGCGCGGAAGTCGCTGCTGTGAACCGAAACCTGATCGCCGGCTTCTTCGTGATCGTCGCCGCCATCATCGGCAGCACCGCCGTCTTCTAAGAGCGAGCCTCAAGCCGGCGCGGCGGTCCAGCGCTCGAGGTTCTGCTCGTACATCTCCTGCAGGATCTCGTCGATCCCGTAGCGCAGCTCGAAGTCGGGGTAGTCGGTCTGGAAGGGCTCGAGGTCGGAGATCCACCAGCGGTGGTCGCCGATCCGCGGCTCCTCGCCCATCTCCCATTGCAGCTCCCGCCCGGCGATCCGCTCGCAGGCGTCGATCGCCTCCAGCATCGAGCAGTTGGAGAAGCGGCCGCCGCCGATGTTGTAGACGGCGGCGGGGCGGGGCGCCTTGCGGAAGGCGTCGAAGGCGGCGATGAGGTCGGCGCTGTGGATGTTGTCGCGGACCTGCTTGCCCTCGTAGCCGAAGACGGTGTAGGGGGTGCCGGTGACGGTGCACTTCATCAGGTAGGCGAGGAAGCCGTGCAGCTTGGCGCCGGCGTGCTGGGGGCCGGTCAGGCAGCCGCCGCGGAAGGCGACGGTGGGCATGTCGAAGTAGCGGCCGTACTCCTGCACCAGCAGGTCGGCCGCCGCCTTGGAAACGCCGAACAACGAGTGGGTCGAGGAGTCGATCGACATGCTCGTGTCGATGCCCTTGTAGTAGGGGTGGTCCTCCGGCAGCTCGAGCCGTTTTTCCAGGCTCCCCAGCGGCAGCCGGTTCGGCGTGTCGCCGTAGACCTTGTTGGTCGAGCAGTGGACGAAGGGGGCGTCGGGGCAGTGGGCGCGGGCGGCCTCGAGCATGTTGAGGGTGCCGTTGGCGTTGACGCCGAAGTCGGTCTGCGGCTCGCTCGCGGCCCAGTCGTGCGAGGGCTGGGCGGCGGTGTGGACGACGAGCTCGATCTTGCCGGCGTGCTCGCCGAAGATGCGGTCGATCGCGCCGGCGTCGCGGATGTCGGCGTTCTCCCAGCGGAACTGGGTCGGGTAGGCCTCGACGAGGCGCTGGGTGACGTGCGAGGTCGAGGACTCGGGGCCAAAGAAGCGGGCCCGCATGTCGTTCTCGATCCCGACCACGTCGAACCCTTCCTCGACGAAGAAGTCCACCGCCTCGGAGCCGATCAGGCCCCCGGCACCAGTGATGATCGCGACCGGCATGCGTTCAGTTGCTCCTTCCCTTGATGGCTATTCGTTATGCGTCGATATTCAGGGCCTGGACGATGCGCTGCTCGTCGGCGGCGATCCAGTCGTGGATGTCGCGCAGCACCTGCTCGGCGCTGCGCCGTGGCCGCCACTCGTCCAAGCCGAAGAGCTTCGTGCAGTCGGAGAGGTATATCGGGACGTCGCCCTGGCGCGTCTCCTGCACCGGCGCGATCGGCACCTCGTTGCCGGTCAGCTCCTGGCAGATCGCCGTCGTCTCGCGCAGCGAGAGGCTGCACTCGCGGCCGCCGCCGACGTTCACCGTGCGCCCGTCCCAGCTCTCGGGGTCGAGCAGCTGGCGCTCGACCAGGTCGACCAGGTCCTCGACGTGGAGAAGGTCCCGCACCTGCTTGCCATGCCCCCCGAACCCGATGTAGCTGAGCGGGTTGCGGAAGCGGTGGGCGAGCATCCAGTGGGTGAACACCCCCTGGTCGACCTTGCCCATCTGCCAGGGACCGGCGATGACGCCGCAGCGGTCGATCACCGCCGGTACGCCGAGGCTCTCGCGGTACTCCTCGATCAGCATCTCGGCCGCCAGCTTCGTCGCCCCGTAGAGCGTCCGCGCCCCCTCGAGCGGAAAGTCCTCGGAGATCCCCTTCGGCCCCACCCCGCGCACCGTCTGCTCGGCGGCGAGCTCGAAGCGGGTCTCGGTCTCCTCCAGGCTCAGCTCCACCTGCGGGGCGACCGGGTAGACGCGGCTGGTCGAGAGGAAGACCACGAAGGCGCCGTCGCGGCGCGCCAGCTCGAGGCAGTTGTAAGCGCCGGTGAGGTTGGTGTGGACGAGGTAGCCGGTGTCGCCATCGATGCCGCTCATCACCGATGGCTCGGCCGAGCACTCGATCAGCGCCGTCAGCTCCGGCAGCGCCTGCAGGTCCCCGGGCTCGCGCACGTCTCCCTTGACGAACTGGACCCCCGCCTCCTCCAGCCGCGGCAGGTTCAGTTCCGAGCCGCGCCGGTAGAGGTTGTCCAGCACCAGGACCTCCCACTCGGGATGTCGCGAAGCGAGCGAGACGGCGAGGTTGGAGCCGACGAAGCCGGCGCCGCCGGTGATCAGGAGACGGGTCACCGGTTCGACAACCTCAGCAGGGGAACCTTCCAAGCGGCCTCGGCGACGATGCCGCCGCTCATCTTCGAGGCGCCGGCGCGGCGCTCGCGGAAGCAGATCGGCACCTCGACGATCCTGAACCCGGCTTTGGCGGCCCGATAGGTCATCTCGACCTGAAACGCATACCCGCGGCTGCTGACCAGCTCCAGCGGGATCGTTTCCAGGACCTTGCGCCGAAAGCACTTGAAGCCGCCGGTCAGGTCGCCCACGGGGATGTCGAGGACGCGACGGGCGTAGGCGCTGCCGCCGCGGCTGATCGCCCGGCGCAGGGGGGACCAGTTCTCCACTGTGCCGCCGTCGACATAGCGGCTGCCGAGCGCCAGATCGGCGTCGTCGACCGCGGCCAGCAGGCGCGGGAGGTCGGCCGGGTCATGCGAGAAGTCCGAATCCATCTCGAGGATGAGTTCCGCGCCGCCCTCCAAGGCCCTGCGGAAGCCGGCGAGGTAGGCCGGCCCCAAGCCTTCCCGGCGCGGCCGGTGCAGGACCTCGATCCGCGTTTCGCGGCCGGCAAGCTCGTCGGCGATCTCGCCGGTGCCGTCGGGGGAGCTGTCGTCGACGACGAGGACGCGGGCGTCCTGGGGGAGGTTCGCGAGTGCGGCGGCAATCAGGGGCTTCAAGTTGTCGGCCTCGTTGTACGTCGGCAGCACCAGCCACGCTGGTCCGGTACCTGGGGTGGGCATCCGCGCCATCCTATTTACGGCGGTGATCGAGGGAATCCACATCTGGCGGGCGGCGCTCGACGAAGACGGCTGGCCCGGCCCGGAGCAGCTCCCGGCCGCAGAGCGCCGGCGTTACGAGGCCTTCCTCCGCGAGCAGCCCGCCAAGCGCTGGCTGGCCGCGCGCTGGGCCCTGCGCCGCGTCCTCGGCGACTACCTGGGGGCGGAGCCGGCAGCGGTGGAGCTGGAGGTGGGCGAGCACGGCAAGCCGCATCTGACAGGGAAGACCCGGCTGGAGTTCAACCTCAGCCACTCCGAGGGCCTGGCACTGATCGCCGTAGCCAGCCGCCCGGTCGGGGTCGACGTCGAGACGATCCGCCCGCGCCGCAACCTGCGGGCGCTGGCCGAACGCGCCCTGCCGGCAGAGGACGTCGCCGCCCTCGATGCCGCCCCTCCGAGCGAGCAGACCACCGTCTTCTACCGCGCCTGGGCGCGACACGAGGCACACCTCAAGTGCCTCGGCAGCGGACTCGGCGGTGCGCCCGACACGTCGCTGGTCACGGTCGAGGATCTCGATGTCGCCCCCGGATATGCGGCTGCGGTAGCCGTCGCCGGCGCCGCGGCAGGGCCACTACGTTGCCGCTCGCTGCGCGCCGGTTAGTCGGTCGCGCTCGGCTTCGGCAGCATGAATTCGAATTCGCCTACGGTCTGCACCGGGCGGAAGTCGCCGAAGATGTAGCGGACGAGCGGTCGCTGCGGCACTTCGCGCCCTCCCAGCCACAGCGCCGCGCGGTTTTCGCTGCGGATCACGCAGGGCTTTTGCGACGCCCGCAGCTCGTTGACGATCCGCTGCTGCGGCTTGTCGGTGAGCGCCAGGTGCCAGACCCCGGGCGCAGCCGGAGGCGGCGGTTCGATCCCCGACCAGAGATAGAGGCTGTTGATGTTCGGATAGCCGATGAAGTCGGTGCAGCCGTACTTGTGCAGATCGGCGACCATCGCCTGATAGGCCTGCACCTGATCTTCGGGGAGGTGAAGGTCGGTACCTCCCGGGAGCCCGAGCGACGGCTGGTTCTTGTAGGTGGAGGCTGAGTTGATCCCCGGCCGCACGACCACGTTGAGCGCCATGATCGCGGTCAGAACGACCAGGCCCACGGTTGCCACGGCGCCGGCCCGCTCCAGCTCGACTCTTCCCCGGGCTCCACTCCAGGCCCGCAGCACATCTAGGCCGTCTGAGATGCAGAGGGCGCCCACCGGAACGAAGGTGAGGGCGGCGATCCCGATCTGGCTCCCGGGCACCGGATACACCTGCAGCCCCTCCGCCACCGCCAGCGCCGGGAGGAAGATCCGCAGGAAGGCCTTGAACTGCGACTCCTCGGCGACCGCCGGGGCGAAGGCGGCGACCCAGACCAGCACCATCGGCAGCGAGATCGTGTTCTGCGGCGACGGCGAGATCGAGAGCGGATGGACGTTGGCGACGCCGAGCAGGATCACCAGCCCGGCGACGATCCGCAGAGCCCCGCTCCACCAGGCGGGCGCCCCGGGTTCACCCGGGCGCATCCAGGCGCAAAGGCAGGCGAGGCCGAAGGAGGCAATCGCCCAGTCGACCACCTGGTTCGCCATCGGAAAGGCGCCCGGGTTGACTTCGCGCACCCGCAGCGCCTCGGTCACCATCCCCCCGTAGACGTCGGAGAGGGTCGAGCCGGTGACCATGATCGCGACGAGGATCGCGACGAAGGCGACCGCGAAGCCCACGGCCGCGCCGACCAGCCAGCGGCGCAGGCCGTCGTCCCGACCGCGCCAGCGCAGCCGCAGGCCGACGGCGACGATCGCCGCCATCGACAGGATCTCCACGCCCGCCAGGTTGCGCGCCCATTCGGTGTTGAGGTCGCGGAAGACGACGGCGGCCGGCATCGCGACGATCACCAGGGCGACCGGCCAGCGGATCCAGGACCGCGACCGCAGCGGCTCGAGCGTCATCACCGCGGCGAGGACCGCAGCAGCAGCCGCGTAGACGCCGAGGTTGAGCTTGGTGAGGGCGAGCGCGGCGATCAGCGCCCCGGCGGCGCCGCCCGCGAGGGCCGGGTTCCGACCGGGGCCGGAGACAGCGAGCAGGGTGACGGCGCCGAGCAGGGCGACGCAGAGAACCTGGGGATGCATCGGCTCGTTGGCGAGCACGTACATGGTGGAGAAGGCGGCGCACATCCCGGCCGCGCCCAGCCACAGCCGACCGCTCAGGCGCTGGATCGAGATCCCGTAGAGGAAGCTGGTCGCGACCCAGAAGATGACGACGATCGTGCGGCTGATGTCGTTGGTGACTGCGGCGCCGGTGAGGGCGAAGAAGCCGCCGAAGAGCTCGTAGTAGAAGGGACCGTAGGGAGAGTAGACGTCGCGGTAGAGGACTTCGCCGTGCGCGAAGGCCTGCAGCGACACCAGCAGCGTCCCCTCGTCGTCATAGCCGGCGAAGGTGGTGAAGATCCAGAAGTAGGCCGCAGCCGCCATCGCCAGCGCCAGCGTCGTGTAGACGACGATCGCGCCGATCGTGGGATCGCGCAGCGTCTCCTTCCAGCTGGGCCGGGGCTGGGCGGGCGCGGCAGGTTTGGGCGGCGTCTCCCGGATCAAGCGGGCCGGACGATATCGGCGGAGTCGGCAGCCTCGCCCTTGCGCAAGCGGAGCCGGTAGGCGAGGCCGGCGACTTCGCGCAGCATCCGCGAGCTGGCGGAGGCGACGTTGACGCTGGAGCGGAGGTCGTGCATGTAGAGGATCGGGACCTCGGCGATCCGCAGGCCCTCCTGGTCGGCCCGCATCAGCAGCTCGACGTCGAAGGCGAAGCCGGGGCAAGTCTGGGCGGCGGCGTAGCGCTTGACCGCCTCGGTCGGGAAGAGCTTGAAGCCGTTCTGGGTGTCGCGCACCCGCAGTCCGGTGAGCAGGCGGACGGCGCCGTTGAAGGCGTTGCCGGTCACCTTGCGATGGACGGGGCCGCGTTCGACCACGGCGCCGGCGACGGCGCGGGATCCGATCGCGAGGTCGGCGCCGGCCTCGATCGCGCGGGTCAGCTTGCTGAGCTCGCCGAGCGGGGTCGAGAGATCGACGTCGGCGAGGAGGACGTAATCGCCCTCGGCTTGCAGGACGCCGGCGGCGAACGCCGCCCCCTTGCCGCGGTTGCGGTCGTAGGCGCAGACGGGGCGCAGGCGCTCGTTCTCCGCCGCGGCCGCCGTCAGGAGCTCGCGGGTGCGGTCGGTGCTGCCGTCGTCGACGACCAGGACCTCGAGCAGGCGCATGCCGGCGTCCGCCGCCGCCCCTTCGGCTTCGGCGGCGAGCTTCTCGAGGAGGGCGG
Source organism: Solirubrobacterales bacterium (assembly GCA_035719145.1). Taxonomy (GTDB): domain Bacteria; phylum Actinomycetota; class Thermoleophilia; order Solirubrobacterales; family 70-9; genus VAYN01. The sequence continues at coordinate 577 of DASTGL010000038.1, read as the reverse complement.
GAAGCCGGACTTCCTCGTTATAAGCAGGAATTACGATCGAAAGGGTGGCCGTTTGGCCGAGGGACGGCTGCACCGCGGGAACAATAGTCAGCTACCTTGAGGGAGTGCTTCGCGTGCTCTGGAAGCTGGTGGCAGGGGCCATCCTCAGCTTGGCAATGACGGTCGGGACCGCGCACGCCCTGACGCTGCAGCAGATCGGGGCCGGCTTCGAACAGCCGATCTACGTCACCTCCGACCCTGGGAACCCGAATCGCCTCTTCGTCGTCGAACGGGAAGGGACGATCGCCCTCGTCCAGAACGGCGAAGTGAAACCGTTCGCCGACATCAGCTCGAAAGTCTCGTGCTGCGAAGGAGAGCGCGGACTGCTTTCCATCGCCCTCGCGCCGGACTTCGATTCCAGCGGCCGATTCTTCCTCTACTACACCGGCGAAGAAGGGGAACCCGGCGAGATCCACGTCGCCGAAATGGTCGCCAGCGGCAACAGCGCCGCCGCCGGCACCCTGCACGACGTGATCCCCCCGATCCCCCACGAAGAGAAAGCCAACCACGACGGCGGCCAGCTCCAGTTCGGCCCCGA
>DASTGL010000037.1:0-10057 GCA_035719145.1 Solirubrobacterales bacterium | reverse complement strand
GGAGCCGGTCGACATGTTCGCCGAGATCCGCCAGGGCGACCTGCTGGTCCACCATCCCTACGACTCCTTCAACGCCTCGGTCGAGCGCTTCGTCACCCAGGCCGTCGCCGACCCAGACGTGCTGGCGATCAAGCAGACCGTGTACCGGACCAGCGACGACTCGCCGCTGGTGCCGTCGCTGATCCGCGCCTCCGAACGCGGCAAGCAGGCGGTCTGCATGGTCGAGCTGAAAGCCCGCTTCGACGAGGAGGCGAACATCCACTGGGCGAAGTCCCTGGAGGAGGCGGGCGTCCACGTCGTCTACGGCATCCCTGGCCTGAAGACGCACGTGAAGGCGATCCTGGTCGCCCGGCGCGAGGGCGACCAGGTGCGCGAGTACGTCCACATCGGCACCGGCAACTACAACCCGACCACGGCGCGGCTCTACACCGACGTCGGGATCTTCACCGCCGACCCCGACGTCGGCGCCGACGTCGCCGAGATGTTCAACTTCCTGACCGGTTACGGCCGGCCGGCGGGCTTCCGCAAGGTGCTGGTCTCGCCGACGACGATGCGCGACCAGATCATCGAGGAGATCGAGCGCACGGTCGAGGCGCACAAGGCGGGGGAGGAGTCCCGGATCGCCCTGAAGATGAACTCCCTGGTCGACGCGAAATGCATCCAGGCGCTCTACGAGGCTTCGCGGGCGGGCGTGCGGGTCGACCTCAACATGCGCGGGATCTGCTGCCTGCGGCCGGGGGTGGAGGGGGTCTCGGAGAACATCCACGTGACCTCGATCGTCGGCCGCTTCCTCGAGCACTCGCGGATCTACGCCTTCCGCCGCGGCGAGGAGACGCGGGTGCTGATGGGCTCGGCCGACCTGATGCCGCGCAACCTCGACAGCCGGGTCGAGCTGGTGGCCCCGGTCGAGGACGCGGCGATCAAGGCCGAGATGCTCGACGTGCTGGAGCGCTGCTTCGCCGACAACGCCAGCTGCTGGGAGCTCGACTCCGAGGGCGTCTGGTCGCGGCGGCGCCCGAACGGCGAACTTCGCAGCGCCCAGGAGGAGTTGATGGCGCGTCATTCCGCACGTGCCGCAGAGCACCTCGCCGCTTCGGCTGCCTGAGAGACGCTCCCGCTTGTTACATCTCTAGGATGCGGCAGCAGTGGCGCGCTTCTCGCTCCTCCCTCGCGATCAGACCTTCTTCGACCTCTTCATCGAGGGCGGCCAGAACGCCGTTCGCGCCGCCAAGCTGCTCGACGAGATGATGAACAAGTGGCCCGAGAGCGAGGGGCTCTCGCGGGAGATCCTCCTCGCCGAGCAGGAGGGCGACCGGATCACCCACGACATCGTCCGCCGGCTCAACACCACCTTCGTGACGCCGATCGACCGCGAGGACATCTACGCGCTGGCGACGCAGATGGACGACATCGTCGACTTCACCGAGGAGGCCGCCGACTTCCTCGGCCTCTACAAGATCGAGGCGCCGATGGAGCAGGCGACGGCGCTGACCAAGGTCCTCGTCGCCTCCTGCGAACAGCTGGCGATGGGGCTGGAGAAACTGCCCACGTTCAAAGACCTCGACCAGTACTGGATCGAGATCCACAGGCTCGAGAACGACGGCGACCGGATCTCGCGCGACGCCGTCGCCTCGCTCTTCTCCAACGGGATCGACCCGATGGTCGTGATCCGCTGGAAGGACATGTTCGCGGTGCTCGAGGAGGCGATCGACGCGACCGAGACCGCCGCCCAGATCATCGAGGGCATCGTCATCAAGAACAGCTAGGCCGTGTCCTCCGACGTAATCCTCGTCATCGTCGTCGCCACCGCGCTGGCCTTCGACTTCACCAACGGCTTCCACGACACCGCCAACGTCGTCGCTACCTCGATCTCGACCGGGGCGGCGCGGCCATCGGTGGCGATCGGGTTCGCCTCGCTGCTCAACTTCGTCGGCGCCTTCATCTCGATCAGCGTCGCCGCGACGGTGGCCAAGGACGTGGTCGACGCGGAAGTGATCACGCCGACGATCGTCTTCGCCGGCTTGATCGGGGCGATCGCCTGGAACCTGGTCACCTGGTACTTCGGGCTGCCCTCGAGCTCCTCGCACGCGCTGATCGGCGGCGTCGTCGGCTCGGCGGTGGCGGCGGCGGGCCTCGACGCGGTCCTCGCCGAAGGGCTGGTTGGGAAAGTCCTGATCCCGGCGGTGGTGGCGCCGATCGTCGCCTTCCTCGTCGCCGGGCTGGCGATCGGGCTGTCCTATCGGGTCGTCGGCAAACAGCGGCCCGGCATCGTCACCCGCGGCTACCGCTACGGGCAGATCGTCTCCAGCGGTCTGCTGGCGCTCGCCCACGGGACCAACGACGCCCAGAAGACGATGGGCGTGATCACGCTGGCGCTGATCGCTGGCGGCAAGCTCGGCGCCGAAGCCGACCCGCCGACCTGGGTGATCGTCGCCTCGGCGACCGCGATCGCCCTCGGCACCTACAGCGGCGGCTGGCGGATCATCAAAACCACCGGCACCCGGATCATCAAGATGGACGCGGCCCAGGGCTTCTCGGCTCAGGGCGCCGGGGCGGCGGTAATTCTCGCCTCGACCCACTTCGGCTTTCCGCTTTCGACCACCCACGTGATCAACGGCGGCGTGATGGGCTCCGGGGCGGCGAAACGGCTCTCGGCGGTGCGCTGGGGCGTTGCCGGCAACATCGTCGTCGCCTGGGTCCTGACCCTGCCCGCGGCGGCGGCGATCGGCGCCCTCACCTACGGCGTCACGCGGATCTTCGGCACCGGGGCGCTGGGGCCGGTGCTGGTGACCCTGATGGCGCTCTCGCTGGTCGTCGCCGCCTTCGCGCGCCGGGCCCGCCAGGGCGCCCCCGTCGAGGCGGCGAGCGCATGATTGCGACGATCGTCCAGTGGAAGGAGATGTGGCAGACGGTGGTCGCCTCGGTGGCCGCCGGGGTCGGCATTACCTTCGCCTTCTCGGTCGGGATCTGGGGCTCGGGCCAGTTCATCGAGCTCAGTCGTGGCGACCGCCAGGGGGCGGCGACCGCTGCCGGGATCGTCGCCCTGCTCGCCTTCGTCGCGGTCGCCGCCGCGGTGATCGTCGGCATCCTCGTGATGACCCAGAAGTAGCGCCTTCGCAGCCGTCCTACACTTGGGGAGTGCGAACCGCGCGCAACGTAGCGATCATCATGCTGCTGGCCCTGGGGGTCGCCTACCTGCCCGGCGGCGGCAACCTCGCCGCGGCGGTGATCACGGCGCTGACGATGGCCCTGCTGGCCGGGATCGCCTGGATGCTCTACGTCCTCAGCCGCGAGAACCAGCTCACCCTCTCGACCCTGACCGACGGCCGCCGCGCGATCCTCTACGGCGGCTTCGGGATGCTGGCCCTGCTGATCGCCGGCAGCGACAAGATGTTCGCCACCGGCGGCGGCACCCTGCTCTGGATCGTCCTCCTCGGCATCTCGGTCGCCGCGATCTGGAAAGTCTGGATGGAGGCCAGCACCTACTAGCCGGCCGGTCACGCTTTCGCGCGTGAGCTGACCCGGAAGATTTTGTTTTTGCGCGCCATGCGTGCGCTCCGGCCTGTGACGGTCCGGGCTATGCCGCCGAGGGCCGAGAACGCAGCGCACGGGGAGGAAGGGACCGCCTCGGTCGAGTTGGTCGCCGTGGTCCCATTCCTGCTGCTCGCGGTGCTGGTGGTGGCGCAGGTCGCGCTCGCCGGCCAGGCCCTCTGGTCGGCGAGCGTGGCCGCGCGGGCGGGTGCACGGGCGGCGGCGGTGGGTGGGGACCCGGCCACCGCCGCCCGCGCCGCCCTGCCGCCATCGATGCGCGAGGGAGTCAAGGTCGAAGACGAAGACGGCGTCGAGGTCCGGGTCGAGATCCCGCGGTTGATCCCGTCGCTGCCGCCGCTGCGGGTCGGCGCCGCCAGCTCGCTCGAGGGCGACGATGGCTGAGCGCGGGCAGGCGACGGTCGAGCTGGTGGCGGCGCTGCCGGCGTTGCTGCTGGCGGCCCTGGTGGCGCTGCAACTGCTGGTCGCCGGCTACGCGATGACGCTCGCCGACGGCGCCGCCGAGGCCGGCGCGCTGGCCTTGGCTTCGGGCGGGTCCGCTGCCGACGCCGCAAAGGCGGCGCTGCCGGGCTGGGCGGAGGACGACGTCGCGGTCTCGGTCGAGGGCGGAAAGGTGTCGGTGAGGCTGCGGCCCCCTTCCCCGATACCGGCTCTGGCGAAGCGGTTGACCGTGAGCAGCAGCGCCGACGCGAGGCCGGCCCGATGAGCGGGGCGACGACTTTCCTCAACCCGGTGAAGACCGGACCGGTGATCGTCGTCGCCGCGGTCGGCGAAGCGGAGGGATCGCGCGGAGCCGCGGCGGCACTCGCCTGCGCCGACGCCGACCTCGACCTCGCGACGCTGCTGATCGACGTCGGCGGGCGGGCGCCCCGGCCCTCTTTGCTCGCTTCGGCCGCCGCTCAGAAGCTGGAGGAGCGGCTGGCGGCGCACCTCCCGGAAGCGAGGGTCGCAGCCCGGGGCCAGGTCTGCCACCTGGCGGTGCCCGACGACGCGGAGGGGCTCGAGAGTGTCGCCGCCGCGGCGTCCGTCGCCCGCGAAGCGACGGTCGTGGTTCACGTCCCGCCCCAACTGTTGCAGCCGGCGCTCGACTGCGGTCTGGGGCCGTCTGGCGTCCTCCTCCGTGCCGAGCTGGCCCAGGACAGACCGCTTGTTGCCTTGGCCGCGAGGGACCTGATCGGGCGCGGACTCGCCTTCGGCGTCCTCAAGCGGCGTCTGGCCTGGGTGACGGAGCGTCGCGCCCTGTTCGGCGCCCTGCCGGCCGGTTCGCAAGGCGCCCTACCTCCGCGCCTGCTGCGACGGCTGGGGATCCGCGGCTAGTACGGGTAGGGCGGCGGTTCGGATTCCGGCGCGGGCGAGCTGCTCGGTCGCGCCACCTCGGCGGCGTGCCAGGTGCCGACGTCTTTGAACCCCTCGCCGTTGGCTTCGCCCGCCTTGCTGTCGCCGTTGAAGCTGTAGAGGGGACGGCCCTTGAAGGTCACCTGGGTCTTGCCGTCGGGGCGGCGGATCGTGTCGAGCTTGACGGGGCCCTTCGGCTTCACGCCCTGGGAGACGACGAGCGGCTTCCAGGTGCCGAGACAGCCGCCGGTGCAGACGAATCGCCCATGGGTCTCGACGCTGAGGCTGTAGAGCGTGTGGCCATTGGTCCTGGTCAGGACCGTGGCCCCGAGGCTTTCGCTCTGCGCCTCCTTTGCCACCACCTTGCTCGATCCGCTTGCGGAGGCGCCGGTCGCCAGCGCCAGCACCAGAGCCACGGCGGCGAGCAGGACGATGCGGACGGGTTGCGGATGGGGCGTGGGCAGCGGGTGGGGCATGGAGCGCGGTGTCATCGGATCTCCACGGTCGGGTGCGTCCCGGTTTACGCGGCAGGTCACGGAAAAGTTCGAAAGCCGCGCGTCAAGTTTTTGTTTCCGCGCGCCACCCGTGCGCTCGGGCGAGTCACGGTCTCACGCGTGCGGGCGAGGGAGGAGACGGGGCAGGCGCTGATCCTGGCGCTGGGCGGGGCGCTGGCGATGATCGCGGTGGCGCTGGCGCTGGTGGCGATCGCCGGAGCGGTGACCGGCAAGGGCAGGGCGCAGCGGGCCGCCGATCTGGTCGCCATCTCGGCCGTTCGCTCGATGCGCGACGACCTGCCGCGGCTGCTCTCGCCGCCCCGGCTCGCCGACGGGCGGCCGAACCCGAGCCACATCGACAAGACCGCGTATCTGGCGCGGGCGAAGGCGGCGGCGCTGGCTGCCGCTCGCGCCAACGAAGTCGATCCCGATCGCACTCTGGTGCGATTTCCCGACGCCGGCTCCTTTGCGCCGGTCCGCGCCAAGGCAACGATCGTCGCCGGGCTGCGGGAAGGGGAAGGACAGCGCTTCGAAGCCTCGGCCGTGGCCGAAGCCGCCGCTCCGTACGGCGCGGCGACGGGTGGAGGAACGGGCATGGCCACCGGCGGCGGCTACAGCGGCCCGTTGATCTACCGCGACGGCGAGGGGATGAGACCTGACGTAGCTGCGGCCTACGACCAGATGGCCGCCGCCGCTCGCAGCGACGGCATCGTCCTGGTCGTCGTCTCCGGTTTCCGCTCGGACGCCGAACAGGCTGAACTCTTCGCCGCTCATCCCGACCCGACCTGGGTGGCTCCACCCGGCCACTCGCTGCACCGCTGTGCCACCGAGCTCGACCTCGGGCCCTCGTCCGCCTACGGCTGGCTCGCCGCGAACGCAACCAGGTTCGGCTTCGTCCAGAGGTACTCGTGGGAGGCCTGGCATTACGGATTCGATGCCGGCCCGGCACCATGCTCGCCGGAGGGGGAAGCGGCGGCCGCCGGTGGGGGAGGGACGACGACTGTCTCCTCGACCAGCCTGCCCTCCTTCGTCCCGACGCAGTACCGGGAGCCGATCCTTCGCTCCGCCGCCCGCTGGGGCGTTCCGCCCGCGCTGATGGCGGGCCAGCTGATGGCCGAGTCGGGCTTCGACCCCAACGCCGGCTCGCCCGCCGGAGCCCAGGGCATCGCCCAGTTCATGCCGGGCACGGCCGCCTCCTACGGCCTCACCAACCCCTACGACCCGGTAGCGGCGATCGACGCCGAGGCCCACCTGATGCACGACCTCCTCGCCCAGTTCGGCTCTCCCGAACTGGCCCTCGCCGGCTACAACGCCGGCCCCGCCCCGGTTGAAGCCTGCCACTGCATCCCGCCCTATCCCGAGACCCAGGCCTATGTAACCCGAATCCTCGCCCTGATCGGCGGCGCCGGCGCAATGGCGATGCCCAGCTTCGAAGTGCGGTTGGTGGCGTGAGCTTTCGGGTCAGGAGGATGCGGGACGTACATCCGGCGGCTCTGAAGCATGGGGTGCCTGCCTCTGACATCAAGCATGCGCTTCGACATGCGTTGAGAGTCCAGGAAGAAGATGACCGAAGGCGTCTCTACCTCGGTCCAGCGCGTAACGGCGAGCTTCTAGAGGTGGTCACGGGACTGCGACCTGACTTGTCGGAGGTGGCTATGCATGCCATGAAGATCCGTCCGAAATATGCCAACCTGCTACCGAGGGAATGATGGCGGAGCCAAAGAACTACGGACGTCTGGTAACCGGGGAGCTTCTAACCGATGAGCTGATCGAAAAGCTGTCGAAGGAAGCCGAGGAGGGCTGGGAGGTCGAGGAGCTTCTTACCTGGCGGCAGATTTACCCGGAGCCTGAGCGGGCTCCAAGTGCTCGTGCACGAAGCGCACGACCGCAGCCCCCTCGCCGACGGCGATAGCGCAGCGCTTGATCGAGCCGGAGCGGACGTCGCCGGCGGCGTAGACGCGGGGGACGGTGGTTTCGAGCAGGCCCTCGGCGCCGACTTCGGGGCCGGTGAGGACGAAGCCCTTGTCATCGCGGGCAACCGCGTCGCCTAGCCACCCGGTGCAGGGCGCAGCGCCGAGGAAGAGGAAGAGGTACGAGTAGGGGAGGCGGGTGCCGTCGGTGAGGGTGACCGCTTCGAGGCGGCCGTCGTTGCCGTGCAGCTCGGTGATTTCGCTGCGGTCGCGGATGTGGACGCCGTAGCGGTCGAGCTCGTCGATCAGGTACTTCGACATCGTCTCGGCGAGGTCGGCGCGGCGGTGCAGCAGCGTCACCAGGGCGCCGCCGCGGGCGAGCCAGACGGCCGCCTGGCCGGCCGAGTTGCCGCCGCCGACGACCCCGACCCGCTGGCCGCCGCAGATCTGCGCCTCCGGCGGCCCGGCCGCGTAGAAGACGCTGAATCCCTCGTACTCCTCGAGGTCGGCGACCGGCAGTTTGCGGTATTCGGCGCCGGTGGCGAGGACGATCGCGCGGGCGGCGATCTCGTTCCCCTCCTCGAGCCGGACGACGTGGTGCCCGTCGCCGGGCTCGAGCGCCTTCGCCCGGTAGGGGGTCGCGGTGCGGGCGCTGAACTTGCGCGCCTGCGTCACCGCTCGGCTGGTCAACTCGCTGCCGGTGATCCCGGCCGGGAAGCCGAGGTAGTTCTCGATCCGCCGCGAGCTGCCGGCCTGGCCGCCGAGCACGGTGCTCTCGATAACCAGCGTGTCGAGGCCCTCGGAGGCGCCGTAGACGGCGGCCCCGAGGCCCGCCGGCCCGCCGCCGATCACCAGCAGGTCGACCTCCTCCCGCGGCTGCAGCTCGAGCCCGATCCCGAGCGACCGCGAGAGCTCACCGTCGCTCGGCGCCCGCAGCTCGGCCCCGCCGGGCAGCCGCACCAGCGGGATCTCCCCGGGCTCCAGCCCCTCGAGGGCACGGGCTGCCTCCTCGCTCTCGGTCGGCTCGGTCCAGGTGTAGGGGAGGCGCTGGCGTTTGGCGAAGTCGACCAGCTGCCGGGTCGCCTCCGAGTGCCGCGGCCCGATGATCTCGACCCCGATCCCCTGCCGCTGCTGCAGAAGTTCGCGCCGCTGGACGAAGGCTGAGAGGAGGATGTCGGAGAGCGGCGCGTCCTCGAGCAGCAGCTTCCGCAGCTCTTCGCGCTCGACCGCGATGTAGCGCATCGGCTCGGTGACGACGGCGGTGAGGAAGACCGTCTGGCCCGAGAGCAGGTTCATCTCGCCGAGGAAGCCGGAGGCGCCGTGGCGGACGATCTCCTGGCCGTTGCCGTCCAGCACCGCCGCCTCCCCCTCGAGGATCGCGATGAAGGGGTAGGTCTCGTCGCCGATCCGGAACAGCTCCTCGCCGACCTCGGCCGTCCGTTCCTCCCCGTGCCGCGCCAGCGTCTGCAGCTGGCTGCTGGAGAGAACACGACCGGTGGGGAGGGCCACGCCCGTAGGCTACTGCGCCGATGAAGCCCGTCCTGCTCGCCCAGCTCAGCGACCTCCATCTCGGCGCGGCCTGGGAGGGGGTCGATCCTCGGCCCCGGCTCGAACAGGTGATCGCGGCGGTCCGCTCGCTGCCGAACCCGGTCGACGCGGTCCTCGTCTCCGGCGACCTCACTGCCGACGGCGGCAACGAGGACTCCCAGCTCGCGCGGCGCCTGCTGGACGGCTTCGACGTTCCCGTCCACGTCCTCCCCGGCAACCATGACCTCCGCGCCTCGCTGCGGCGGGCCTTCGAGCTGCCAGGTGAAGGTGACGACCCGATCGATTACGCGGTCGACGTCGGCGATCTGCGACTCCTCGTCCTCGATTCGATCGTGCCGGGAGAGGATCGGGGCGCTCTGAGGGCCGAGCAACTGCGCTGGCTCGACGGCGAGCTCGACAAGGAGCCTGAGCGCCCGGCGATCCTCGCGATGCACCACCCGCCGCTTGCCACCGGGCTACCGGAATGGGACGCGATCAATCTGATCGCCCCCGAACGGGCAGCCTTGGCAGAGATCGTCGGTCGCCACCCGCAACTCCGCGCGATCGTCGGCGGCCACCTCCATCGCGTCGTCTCCTCGGCGCTCGCCGGCTGCCCGGTTCTCTCGGTGCCGAGCACCTACCTGCAGCTCCTGCCGGACTTCGACCCCCCCGACTTCGAGGACGAGGACGACGTCGTTTGGACCGGCCCGCCCGGCTTCGCCCTCCACGTGCTCCGCGATGGCGAGCTCTCCTCCCAAGTCGAACTGCTTGGGTCCGTCTACGGTGGGTAGGCGGAAAGTTCCGGTCAGCGACGAAAGGAACGGCATGCGCAACCCCTTCACTCACAAGAAGCTCGACGAGGTCAAGAACTCGGCGCCGGAGTTCGGCTTCGGCGACGACGTCATGGAGGCTCGCTTCGCCAAGGACGACTTCGACGCCGAGGACACCGGCTTCAGCTTCCACCGGATCAAGCCGGGCAAACGGCAGCCCTTCGGCCACGTCCACGACGAGGCGGAGGAGGTCTACGTCATCGTCCGCGGCAGCGGCCTCTTCAAGCTCGACGACGAGATCATCGAGGTCGAGACCCTCGACGCGGTTCGCGTCTCACCGGAGGTGACGCGCGCCTTCGAAGCCGGCGACGACGGCCTCGAGGTGATCGCCTTCGGTCCCCGCCGCGACGGCGACGGCAAGGTCGTCCCCGGCTGGTGGAGCGACTGAGGGCGAGTCTGTCTCAGCCCTTGT
>DASTGL010000036.1:0-3026 GCA_035719145.1 Solirubrobacterales bacterium | reverse complement strand
ATCCGGAATGGGTCGTCGGCGCCGCCGGCGTGCGCGACCACGACGAGAGCTTCCCGGCGGTCGGTTCGCGCTTCCACCACAAGGTCGGCACCTGGCCGCTGAACGTGAAAGACCACACCGAGGTGGTCGAGCTGGACCCGCCGCGCCGGATCGTGCTGAAGGCGAAGGCGCGGCCGCTGGGGACCGCGACGATCGAGATCGACCTCGCCGAGAGCGCAGGCGGCACCGAGCTGACGATGGAGGAGCGGCCCGGCGACCGCCTCACCACCCTCGTCGCCGGCAATCCCCTCGCCGACACCGCCCTGCGGGTCCGCAACGCCGAGGCGCTGGCGCGGCTGAAGCGGCTGGTCGAGGGGGTGCCGGAGGGCGAACCGATCCGCGCGCGCGAAATCGCCGGCCAGCGGGCGCTCGTCACCGGCGGCAGCAGCGGCATCGGCCTCGCCGTCGCCGAGGCGCTGGCGGCCGAGGGCGCCGAGGTGGCCCTGCTCGCCCGCAACGAGGTCGGCCTGGCGGCGGCGAAACGGAAGCTCGCGGAGACAGGGGCCGAGGCGGTCACGGTGACCGCTGACGTCACCGACCGCGAGGGACTTACCGCCGCGATCGACGAGGCCGCGGCGCAGCTGGGCGGGCTCGACGTGGTCGTCACCGCCGCGGTCGGCCTCTCCTTCGGACGCTTTACCGAGACCGAGCCCGACGACTTCGACGCCACCGTCGAGACCGTCCTGATCGGCACCGTCGACACGATCAGGGCCGCCCTCCCCCACCTCGAGCGCTCGCGCGGCGCCGTGGTCACGATCGGCTCGATCGCCGGCCACATGCCGCTGCCGGGGATGGCCGCCTACACCGCCTCCAAGCACGGCCTGGTCGGCTTCCTGGAGACGGTGCGGGCCGAGCTCGAGGAGGGCGGCTCCTCGGTGACGCTCTCGCTGGTCAACCCCGGCGCGGTCGACACCCCGCTCTGGAGCAACCTCGAGAGCTCCACCGGGCTCCTGCCGCCCTCGCCGCCTTCGCCCACCCTCTACTCGCCGGAGGCGATCGCCGAAGCGGTCCTCTCGGTGATCCGCCGCCCGCGCAACGAGCTCACGGTCGGCGGCTTCGCCCGCAGCCAGGTCGCCTTCTATGCCCACTTCGGCAGCCTGGGAAGGCGAGCGATGCGGGCGCTGGCGCGGCTAGAGCACACCGCCGGCGACCGGCCCGCCGCCGCCGAGGGCGGGCTCAGCGAGCCGAAGGGCCAGGGCCAGACCGACGGCGGCTTCGGCGGCCGGCCGAGCGTGACGACGAAGGCGCTCGGCGCCTGGGACGGGATGCTGCGGACGATCGGGCGCGGCTGAATCGCTCAGCCGGGTAGGTGAACCGCATCAAATTCTGGCTCTATGACAACCACAATCTGATGCGGTTCGGAAGATGGCGATGAAGGTCGATGCCGTCGTGGTCGGCGCCGGGCCGAACGGCCTGATCGCGGCCAACCACCTCGCCGACGCCGGCTGGGAGGTGGTGGTCTGCGAGGAGCAGCCCGAGCCCGGCGGCGCCGTCCGCAGCGGCGAAGTCACCGAGCCCGGCTTCGTCCATGACCTCTACAGCGCCTTCTACCCCCTCACCCTCGCCTCCCGCTACGTCAAGCCGCTGGAGCTCGAGTCCTACGGGCTCAACTGGCTGAGCGCGCGCGGGGTCGTCGCCCATCCGAGCGCCGACGGGCGCTGCGCCCTGCTCTCGATGGACCTGGAGGAGACCTGCGCCTCGCTCGACGCCTTCGCCCCCGGCGACGGCGACGCCTGGCGCCGGCTCTTCGATCTCTGGCGCAAGGCCGGCCCCCACCTGGTCGGGGCGCTGCTGACGCCGCTGCCGCCGATCCGCCCCGGGCTCGGAATGCTGAGCGCGCTCGGCCCGCGCGGGCTCGCCGACTTCGCCCGCTTCTCGCTGCTGCCGGCGCGGCGGATGGCCGAGGAGGAGTTCCGCGGCGACGGCGGCGGCTGGCTGATCGCCGGCAACGCCCTCCACGCCGACCTCACCCCCGACAGCTCCGGTGGCGGCCTCTTCGGCTGGGTCCTCTGCGGGCTCGGCCAGCAGCACGGCTACCCGGTCGCCGAGGGCGGGGCGGGGAACATCACCGGCGCCCTGGTGCGGCGGCTGCGGGCGAAGGGCGGCGAGGTGCTCTGCGAGACGCCGATCGAGCGGATCGAGGTGCGGGGACGGCGGGCCCACGCCGCGATCGCCGCCGACGGGCGGCGGTTCGAGGCGAAGCGGGCGATCCTCGCCGACTGCGGCGCCCCGGCGCTGATGCGGAAGATGCTGCCGCCCGAGGCGGTGCCCGACCGGGTGCGCGAGGACCTGCGCCGCTACCAGTACGACAACTCGACCTTCAAGCTCAACTGGGCCCTGCGCGGACCGATCCCCTGGACCGCGGAGGAGGCGCGGCGGGCCAGCACCGTTCACGTCGCCGAGGGGATGGGTGCGCTGACCCGGGCGACGGTCCAGCTCGCCGAGCGGTCGATCCCGGACGAGCCGTTCCTCGTCCTCGGCCAGTACTCGATGGTCGATCCCTCCCGCTCGCCGGAGGGGACCGAGACCGCCTGGGCCTACACCCACGTGCCGCAGAGCCCGACCGGGGACGCGGCCGGGGAGCTCCAGGGGAACTGGGACGCCGAGCAGGAGGCCGAGCGTTTTGCCGATCGGATGGAGGAGCAGGTCGAGCGGCTGGCGCCCGGCTTCCGCAAGCTGATCGTCAAACGCCACATTCAGACCCCGCTTTACCTCGAGCGCCATAACCGCAACCTGGTCGGCGGCGCGATCAACGGGGGGACGGCGATGCTCTACCAACAGGCGGTCTTCCGGCCTTATCCCGGGTTGGGGCGACCTACTACTCCTGTGCGGGGGCTTTACCTGGCTTCGGCTTCGGCGCATCCCGGAGGGGGGTTGCACGGAGGGCCCGGTGGGAATGCTGCGCAGACTGCGCTTCGGTACGACCGGATGCGGCTGCGATAGGGAGCCGGGTGAGGGGGTCGGCGGGCAACAGCGGGGAGGGCCCG
>DASTGL010000035.1:0-5744 GCA_035719145.1 Solirubrobacterales bacterium | reverse complement strand
GAATCTTCGGCAGCCGCGACGGCCGCCTCTACCGCCGCCGCCCGCTGGCGGCGACGACCAACTGGGCCTCGATCCCCGGCTCCGCCGCGGTGGTGATCGCCTCGATCGCCAGCACCAGCTTCGACGGCGCCCAGGAGGGGGCGTTCAAAGCCCCGATCGAAAGCCTCTTCGAATGGTTCGCGAACCGAGGCATGGAACTGACGAGCGCGCTCCGCCTCACCGACACGATCTTCATGCTGCTCACCTTCGCCGCCGTCGGGGCCGTCTACCAGCTCGGGGTGCGAGGGATGCGGACCGTCCCCGGCGCGCCCTCGTTCAAGCAGCTGCGCACAGGCTTCGCCCACACGTTGATCCCGATCGCCCTCGCCTACCTGGTCGCCCACTACTTCAGCCTCTTCTTCTTCCAGGAGCAGGCCCAGTTCACCTACATCCTCTCCGACCCGCTCGGCACCGGCCACACCGACCTGTTCGGCACCGTCAACGGCACCGTCGACTACAAGGCTTTGAGCGCCAACATGATCTGGTACGTCCAGGTCGCCGCCCTCGTCATCGGCCACGTGATCGGCCTGATGCTCGCCCACGACCGCGCCCTCGTCTACTGGCCCGATTACCGCAAGGCGACCGCCTCGCAGTACTGGATGCTGGCGGTGATGGTCGCCTTCACCTGCTTCGGCCTCTACCTGCTCTCGGTCGCAAACGGGTAGGGAAGACGCATGCTCCCGGTCGCCCACGTCGGCCACTACCTCTGGGTGCTCTACCTGATCCCGGTGGCGATCGTCGTCGCCGGGATCGTCAGGAGCACACGCGCCCAGCGGCGCCGCGACGATCGCTAGAGGATCTCGGCGAGGCGGGTCTCGAGCGCCTCGGAGATGCTGTCGCGCACGGGGCCCTCGGCCAGGCGTTCGACCAGGGACTCGAGGAAGCCTTCGATGATCAGGCTCTTCGCGTCCTCGTCGTTCAGGCCGCGGGAGGTGAGGTCGAAGAGCTGGTCCTTGTCGACCTGGGCGACCGCGGCGGCATGGGTGCAGCGGACGTCGTCGGCGAGGATCTCGAGGCCCGGGATCGCGTCGGCATGGGCCTCGGGGGAGAGGAGGAGGTTGCGGCTCTCCTGGAAGGCGTCGGTCTGCTGGGCGCCCGGATCGACCTTGATCATCCCGCGCCAGACTGCCGTGGAGCCGGCGGCGAGGACGCCGCGGAAGGCGAGGTCGGAGTTGGTGTTCGGCGCCGCGTGCTCCTGGGTCGTGTCGTAGTCGAGGTGCTGGCCGGCGGCGCCGGCGTAGCCGCCGGTCACCCGCGCCTCGGAGCCCGGGCCGGCGAGCTTGGTCTCCATCCGCACCTTGCCGTTGGCCGAGCCGAAGCCGAGGGCGGCCCAATCGAGGCGACCGTCGCGCTCGACCTGCGCGCGCTGGGTGGCGAAGATCCACGACTTCTCGGAGATGTCCTGAGTGTTGACGTAGCGCAGGGTCGCGCCCTGGCCGACGCTCAGCTCGACGACCGAGTTGAGGATCGCGTCGACCTCGTCGCCCGGTGAGGACCAGTGCTCCCAGACCTCGGCTTCGCCGCCGTCCTCGACGACGACCAGCGTCCGCCAGTTGATCGCCTTGCCGTCCTCGTCGACCGGCACCTCGATCTGGATCGGCTCGCTCAGCCGCAGCCCGCTTGGGACGTAGACCAGCACGCCGTCGCGCCAGCCCGCCTCGTTGCGGGCGACGAAGAAGTCCTCGGCCGGCACCAGCGACCCCAGCCGCTCGCTGACCAGGTCGCCGTGGCTCGAGACCGCCTCGGCCAGCGAGATGACGATTGCGCCCTCGGCGCCGGAGACGACCGGCTCGGCGCTCCCCTCCTCGTAGGCGGTCAGGTCGAGCCGCGAGAGGTCGGTGAATTCCCAGCCCTTGCTCTTGTGGTCGGGGAGCGGGAGTTCCTGCGCCAGAGAGGCGCCCTTGCGGCGCCTCTCGTCGAGCCAAGCCGGTGCGGTCGCGACCTCAGCCAATGGAACCCTCCATCTGCAGCTCGATCAGCCGGTTGAGCTCGACCGCGTACTCCATCGGCAGCTCTTTGGTCACCGGCTCGATGAACCCGTTGACGATCATCTTCGAGGCCTCCTCCTCGTCGAGCCCGCGGCTCTGCAGGTAGAAGAGCTGCTCGTCGCCGATTTTGGAGACGGTCGCCTCGTGGCCGACGTCGGCGTCGTTCTCGTCGATCCGGATCGTCGGGTAGGTGTCCGAGCGCGAGTCCTCGTCGAGCAGCAGCGCGTCGCAGACGACCTTCGAGCGCGACTCGCTCGCGCCGTCGGCGATTTCCAGCAGGCCGCGGTAAGTCGCCCGGCCGCCGTCCTTGGAGATCGACTTGGAGAAGATCGAAGACGACGTTCTCGGCGCGCCATGGATGATCTTGCCGCCGGCGTCCTGGTGCTGGCCGTCGCCGGCGAAGGCGATCGAGAGGATCTCGCCGTGGGCTTCGGGCCCGAGCAGGTAGATCGACGGGTACTTCATCGTCAGTTTCGAGCCGAGGTTGCAGTCGACCCACTCCATCGTCGCCTTCTCGTGCGCGACCGCGCGCTTGGTGACGAGGTTGAAGACGTTCTGCGACCAGTTCTGCACGGTCGTGTAGCGGACCCGGCTGCTCGGTTTGGCGACGATCTCGACCACCGCGGAGTGCAGCGAGTCACTCGAGTAGACCGGCGCCGTGCAGCCCTCGATGTAGTGGACGTCGGCGCCCTCCTCGCAGATGATCAGCGTCCGCTCGAACTGGCCCATGTTCTCGGTGTTGATCCGGAAGTAGGCCTGCAGCGGCATCTCGACTTTCACTCCCGCCGGCACGTAGACGAACGAGCCGCCCGACCAGACTGCGCTGTTCAGCGCCGCCAGTTTGTTGTCGTTCGGCGGGATCACCGTCGCCCAGTACTCGCGCACCAGGTCCTCGTGCTCGCGCAGGGCGGTGTCCATGTCGGTGAAGATCACGCCCTGGGCCTCGAGTTTCTCGTTCACCTGGTGGTAGACGACCTCGGACTCGTACTGGGCGCCGACCCCGGCGAGGAATTTGCGCTCGGCCTCGGGGATCCCCAGGCGGTCGAAGGTGTTTTTGATGTCCTCCGGTACCTCGCTCCAGTCGCGGCTGTTCTTCTCAGAGGCGCGGACGAAGTAGTGGATGTCGTCGAAGTCGATCTGGTCGAGGTCGCCGCCCCATTTCGGGGTCGGGCGGCTTTCGAAGTGCTCGAGCGCCTTCAGCCGGAAGTCCCGCATCCACTGAGGCTCTTCCTTGAAGTCGGAGATGGTTTCGACGATCTCGCGGGTCAGGCCCTTCGGGGCTTTATAGGCGTAGCCGGCCTCCGAGTCGTTGAAGCCGAACTTCTCCTTGTAGTCGGCGTTGATGCCGGCCAGCTCGCGTTTCTCGGCGAGAACCTCGGGCGTTGCCATGTCAGTTGACCTCCAAAGTGATGGTGTCGTCCTCGATCGCAACCGGGAACGTCTGGACGGGCTGGAAAGCGGGGAGCGTCTTCGGCCTGCCGGTGGCGAGGTCGAAGAGGGAGCCGTGGCGCGGGCACTCGACGGTGCAGGCGGCGGTGTCGAACTCGCCCTCGGCCAGCGGGCCGTTGTCGTGGGAGCAGCGATCCTCGATCGCGTAGAAGCTGCCGTCGCAGTTGAAGACGCCGATCTTCGTCCCCTCGTGCTCGACCAGGCGCATGCCGCCGGGCGGCAGCTCGGCTGCCGGGCAGACGGAGATCTTGGTTCCTGCGGTGTCGGTCAAGAGGGTGGAGTGCTCCTGGGTAGCTCAGTCGCTCGTGCGACTCGAAACTTAATCCTACTTCTACGGTCGGATTTTAGCGGGACGGGGTGGCGGCCTCCGCCGGCCTCGCACAAGGCCGTGAAAAAGGTTGCTGTACGCCCTTTTCACAGACTCGCGGAGATTTTCACGCCTGAGCGATGACTTTGCGCTGCGGCTGTGGTCTGATCGACATGGAACTTCACCGAGAGGAGCAGAGATGAGCGAGAGGACCAGTTACGTGCCCGGGACCCCGTGCTGGGTGGACCTGGCGACCCCAGACGTCGAGGCGGCGGCCCGCTTCTACGGCGAGCTGTTCGGCTGGGAGGTGCCCGAGCTGCCGACCTCGGCGGAAATGGGCGGCTACCGGCGCGCCAAATTGGGCAGCCGCGACGTCGCCGGGGTGATGCCCCTGATGCAGGAGGGCCAGCCGCCCGCCTGGAGCACCTACGTCTCGGTCGACGACATCGAGGCGATCGGTCGCGCCGTGCAGGAAAACGACGGCACGATGATCGCCGAGCCGATGGCGGTCGCCAGCTACGGCCGCCTGGCGATCTTCACCGACCCCGAGGGCGCCTTCTTCGGGATGTGGGAGCCGGCCGACTTCGCCGGGGCCGAGCTGGTCAACGAGCCGGGCACGGTCGGCTGGAACGAGCTCAACACCCGCAACCCCGAGGGAGCCAAAGCTTTCTACAGCGCCGTCTTCGGCTGGGAGCCGAACGACATCGAGATGAAAGACGGCGGCACCTACACCGAGTGGCTCGTCGACGGCAGCCAGGTCGCCGGCATGCTCGACATGCGCGGCCGGATGCCGGACGAGATCCCGCCCCACTGGGGCGTCTACTTCGGCACCGAGGACGCCGACGCGACGGTGGAGAAGGTGAAGGCCGGCGGTGGTGAGCTCCTCTTCGGCCCGATGAACATCGAGCCCGGCCGGATGGCAACCGTCAAAGACCCCTTCGGCGCCTTCTTCAACGTGATGCAGCCGAGCGAGGAGCTGCGGGCGCGGATGGTGGAAGAAGGCAAATAGGTTGAGGCGCGAGTCCGTGAAAACCGTCCCTCAAGGAGGGTTTTAACGGACTCGCTAGAGCTGGCCGAGGTCGGCGACCGCTTCGGCGGGGTCGCCGGTCTCGCCCTCGTCCTCCCATTCGGCGGGTTTGCCGAGGGAGGCGCTCTTGACGATCTTCAGCCCGAGCATCGCGCACTTCATCCGCGTCGCCGAGATGTCGATCCCGAGCAGCTCGAGGACGAAGTCTTTCGGCAGTCGCAGCAGCTCCTCGCGGCTCATCCCGACCAGCTCGTCGGTCAATAGCGAGGTGGCGGCGGTCGAGATCGCGCAGCCTTTTCCCTCGAAGGCGATCGCCTCGACCTTGTCGTCGGCGTCGAGCTTGATCGTCACGTGCTGCTCGTCACCGCAGAACGGGTTGGTGTCCTCGAACTCGAGGTCGGGCTGCTCGAGGTGGCCGAAGTTGTGCGGCCGCTTGTAGTGCTCGAGGATCTGGTCGCGGTAGAGCTCGTCCATCAGAGACCAAACACCTTACGCGCGTCTTCGAGCCCGTCGACCAGGCGGTCGATCTCTTCGGTCGTCGTGTAGACGCCGAAGCTGGCGCGGGCGGTGGCGGCGATCTCGAGGCGGTCCATCAGCGGCTGCGCGCAGTGGTGGCCGGCGCGGACGGCGACGCCGTGGCGGTCGAGGATCTCGGAGACGTCGTGGGCGTGGACTCCGTCCAGCTCGAAGGAGACGGGCCCGAGGCGTTCGGGGCCGGCCGGTGGACCGAAGACGCGCAGGCCGGGCACCTCGCCCAACTGCTCCAAGGCGTAGGCGGCGATCTCCTCCTCGTGCTCGCGGATCGCCTCCATCCCGATGCTGTCCATCCAGCGCAGCGCCGAGGCCATGCCGATCGCCTGTGCGATCGCCGGCGTCCCCGCCTCGAAGCGGGCCGGTGGGTCGGCGTAGGTCGTGCCCTCCTTCGTCACCTTGC
>DASTGL010000034.1:0-2352 GCA_035719145.1 Solirubrobacterales bacterium | reverse complement strand
GCGGGCATCTTCATCGGCACGGCGCTGCTTGACCCCGGGCCGGTCTTCCTCTTTCCCGGGCAGGGGGCGCAGTGGCCCGGGATGGGATTGACCCTGCTCGAGGACTTCGAGGCTTTCCGCGCGCGCTTGGCCGAGTGCGCGGCGGCGCTCGACCCCCACATCGACCGGCCTCTGATGGAGATCCTCAGCCGCCCCGAGGGAGATCCGGTGTGGCAGCGCGCCGACTGCGTGCAACCGGCGCTCTTCGCGATCGCGGTCTCGCTGGCCGAGCTCTGGCGCTCGTTCGGGGTCGAGCCGGCGGCGGTCGTCGGCCACAGCATCGGCGACGTCGCCGCGGCGGTCGTCGCCGGAGCGCTGCCGCTCGACGAAGGGGCCAGGGTCTCGGCACTCTGGGCGAAGGCGCAGCAGGCGATCCCGACCCCCGGGGCGATGGCGGTCGTGGAGCTGACCGCCGCCGAGCTGGAGCAACGGCTGCTTCCCTGGCAGGGGCGCATCGACATGGGCGGCGCCAACGGCCCCCGGTCGTCGATCGCCAGCGGCGACGATGGCGCCGTCGGCGAGCTCCTGGGTGAGCTGGCGGCGGAAGGCGTCCGCGCCAAGCCGATCGAGGTCCCCTTCGCGGCCCACTCCCGGCAGCTGCGGCCGGTGCTCGGCGACCTGGTGGGCGAGCTGGGGGCGGTCGATTACGGAGAGCCCGGAATCCCCTTCTACGCTGCCGTCGACGGCCGCCCCCGGCGGAACCCCGAGCTCGACGCGAGCTATTGGGCGCAGAGCATCAGCCGCCCGGTGCGGTTCGAGGAGGCGGTCGGGACGGCGCTCGCCGACGGCTGGCGGGCTTTCGTCGAGGTCGGCCCGCACCCGATCCTGACCGTGCCGATGCGGGAGATGGGGGAAGGGGCCGGGGCGGCCGTCCTCGGCACCGTCGTCCGCGGCGACGAGAGCGAGTCGCGGATGCTCGCCGCCCTGGTCGAGGCCCACGTCGCCGGCGTCCCGGTCGATTGGGAGCGGGTGTTCGGGCCGCGCGGGCTGCAGCCGCTCGATCTCCGGGAGGCGGGGCTGGAGGAGGCGCAGCCGGTGGAAGTCGCGACGCCCGCGGCCGCGGGCGAGGATCTGGCGCTGCGCTTCGTGCGGGTCGAGGTCGCCTCGCTGCTCGGCTCGGCAGAGCCCGGCGATTTCGACCCGACCGCTCGCTTCGCCGACCTCGGGCTCGACTCGGCGGCGGCGACGACGCTCGCCAACCGGCTTGCCCAGGCGACCGGCGTGCGGCTGCCGGCGAGCGCGATCTACGACCACCCGACGGCCGAGCGGCTGGCGCGGCACGTGGCAGCGCTGCAGCGGGGCGAAACGATCGGAGTCGCCGCGCCGGTGCGGATGCGGGGCGACAGCCGCGAGCCGATCGCGATCGTCGGCATCGGCTGCCGCTTCCCCGGCGGGGTGGCCTCGCCGGAGGGTCTCTGGGAGCTGCTGGAGCGCGGGGGGAACGCGATCGGCCCGTTCCCGACCGACCGCGGCTGGGACCCGGCCTCGCTCTATGACCCCGACCCCGACAGCCTCGGCAAGACCTACTGCCTCGAAGGCGGGTTCCTCGATGGGGCGACCGACTTCGACGCGTCCTTCTTCGGCATCTCCCCACGCGAGGCGCTGGCGATGGACCCCCAGCAGCGGCTGCTGCTCGAATGCGCCTGGGAGGCACTGGAGCGGGCGGGGATCGACCCGACCGCCCTCGCCGGAGAGAGTGCCGGGGTCTTCGCCGGCTTCAGCCACCAGGACTACGGGCCGGGGTTGCGCCCGGAAGCCGGCGGGGACCGGCGCGACCGGCCGTCCCCGCACCGTCTAACCGGGACCCTGACCAGCCTCCTCTCCGGCCGGCTCGCCTACTCGCTCGGGGTCGAGGGCCCGGCGGTCAGCGTCGACACCGCCTGTTCTGCCTCCTTGGTGGCGACCCACCTCGCCGCCGCCTCGCTGAGGAGCGGCGAGTGCGACCTCGCCCTGGCGGGTGGGGTGACGGTGATGGCGACGGCCGGCATGTTCCTCGAGTTCTCGCAGCAGCGGGGTCTTGCCCCCGACGGCCGCGCAAAGGCGTTCTCCGCCGCGGCGGACGGGACCGTGTTCAGCGAGGGCGCCGGCCTCTTAGTCCTCGAGCGCCTCTCCGATGCCGAGGCGAACGGGCACCGGCCGCTGGCCCTGATCCGGGGCTCGGCCACCAACCAGGACGGCGCCTCCAACGGGCTCACCGCCCCCAACGGCCCCTCCCAGGAGCGGGTGATTGCCCAGGCGCTCGCCAACAGCGGCCTGGGCCCGGCAGACGTCGACGCGGTGGAGGCCCACGGCACCGGCACCACCCTCGGCGAC
>DASTGL010000033.1:0-8895 GCA_035719145.1 Solirubrobacterales bacterium | reverse complement strand
CAGCTCGGCGGCCCTGCGACGCCCGCCGTCGGCTTCGCCGCCGGGATCGAGCGGATCCTGCTGGCTCTGGACGAGGAGGTGGCGGCGGAGGGGCGCGACGCCTTCATCGCCGTCGCCGACCCGGGCCAGCGGCAGCGAGCGATGGCGCTCGCGGCCGAGCTCCGCCACGCCGGGATCTCGGCCGAGCTCGACCTCGCCGGGCGCAGCTTCAAGAGCCAGCTCAAACACGCGAACCGGATCGGCGCCCGCCGCGTCCTCATCCTCGAGGCCGACGGCAGCGCCCAGCTGCGCGACATGGAGACCGGAGAGCAGCGCCCCGCAGATCCCGGCAACCTTGTCGAGGAGATGACGGGAGGAGAAGCGTGAGCGAGACCGCCACCGAGACCAGAGCGCCGGCGCTGCGCGCCAACGCCTACCGGGACGCCTGGTGCGGTGAGGTGCTGCCCGACCGGGTCGACTCGCAGGCGCGGGTCGCGGGCTGGGTCCACCGCCGCCGCGACCACGGCGGGCTGATCTTCATCGACCTGCGCGACCGCACCGGCATCGTCCAGCTCGTCTTCAACCCCGACAGCTCCGGGGCCTCCTTCGAGCTGGCGCACCAGCTGCGGGCCGAGGACGTGCTGACGGCGAGCGGCAGCGTCGTCAAACGCTCCCCGGAGACCGTCAACGCCGAGCTGGCCACGGGTGAGGTCGAGCTGCTGGTCACCGACGCCGAGCGGCTCGCCGACGCCGAGACGCCGCCGTTCCAGGTGGAGGGCTTCTCCGGCGAGGTCGGCGAGGACACGCGGCTGCGCTACCGCTATCTCGATCTGCGGCGCGAGCAGATGCAGGGGGCGCTGGCGCTCCGCCACCGCGTCGTCCACGTGATGCGCGAGTTCCTCGACGGCGAGGGCTTCCTCGACATCGAGACCCCGGTCCTCACCCGCTCGACCCCAGAGGGCGCGCGCGACTTCCTCGTCCCCAGCCGCCAGCAGCAGGGCTCCTTCTACGCGCTGCCGCAGTCGCCGCAGCTGTTCAAGCAGCTGCTGATGATGTCCGGGTTCGAGCGCTACTACCAGGTGGCCCGCTGCTTCCGCGACGAGGCGACCCGGGCCGACCGCCAGGCCGAGTTCACCCAGCTCGACATCGAGATGTCCTTCGTCAACGGCGAGGACGTGATCGAGGTCAACGAACGGCTCTTGGCGCACGTCTTCAAGGCCGTCGGCGGCCCCGAGGTCGAGGTTCCGATGCAGCGCATGTGTTACGACGAGGCGATGGGGCGGTTCGGGACCGACCGGCCCGACCTGCGCTTCGGGCTCGAGCTCGTCGACCTCGGCGACGCCCTGCGCGAGACCGAGTTCAAGGTCTTCCGCTCGGTCCTCGAGAGCGGCGGCTCGATCCGCGGCCTCAACGCCGGCCGCCGCGAGCTGCCGCGCTCCGAGCTCGACGGTCTGATCTCCCGCGCCCAGGAGCTGGGGGCGAAAGGGCTGGTCTGGGCCTTCCGCGAGGGCGACGGCTGGCGCTCGCCGACGGCGAAGTTCCTCAGCGACGAGGAGCTCTCCGACCTGAACCGGCGCCTCGGCGCCGAGGAGGGCGACCTGCTGCTGCTGGTCGCCGACAAGCGCCCGGTCACCGACGCGGTGCTCGGGCAGATGCGGCTCGACCTCGGCGAGAAGTTCGGCCTGATCGACGAGAGCAAGCATCGCCTGGTCTGGATCGTCGACTGGCCGCTGATGGAGTGGAACGAGGAAGGCAAGCGCTGGGACGCGATGCACCACCCGTTCACGGCGCCCGCCGGCGACTTCGACCCCGAGAACCCCGGCGCGGCCCGGGCCCAGGCCTACGACGTCGTCTGGAACGGCCAGGAGCTCGGCGGCGGCTCGGTCCGTATCCACAGCGCCGAGGTGCAGGAGCAGGTCTTCGCCGCGCTCGGCATCGACAAGGAGACGGCAGAGGCGCGCTTCGGCTTCCTGCTGGAGGCGCTGCGCTACGGCGCCCCGCCGCACGGCGGCATCGCCTACGGCGTCGACCGCATCGTCCAGCGTCTCTCCGGCGCGGAGACGATCCGCGACGTGATCGCCTTTCCCAAGACCGCCTCCGGCTTCGACCTACTGACCGGCGCCCCCGCCCCGGTCGATGACCTGCAGCTGCGCGAGCTCGGCGTCGCGATCCACAAACCCAAACTCGCAGGACACTGAGATGGGCCTGCGGGACTGGATCCCCCGCAGGTGGCGGCCGGGTCCGGGGCCCGGGCAGACGCCGATCCACGTCGACGACCCCAGCTACGACAGCTGGGAGGTCGTCCGCGATTTCAGCGACGTCCGCACCGCGCGCGCCTGGCACCAGGCCCTGGTCGAGGCCAAGATCGAGGCCGTCCTCACCGCTGACTGGCCGCTCGACCGCTTCGGCCGCGGCGACATCGCCCTCCGCGTCCCCGCCGAGCGCTGGAGCGAGGCCGAGTGGCATCTGTCCAACCTCGACGACGAGTGGGTTTGACGAGCGCCCAGCGGTGGTAACTTTGGACCAGGCTCGAGCCCGTACGAGAGCCGTCTCACCGTTTGACCCAACACAAACGGCGCGGGAGCTGACAAGTCTCCGGGTCTCTTGGGATCAGGAGCAGGCACCCACCTTCACTTGAAGGGATCAAAGCCAGAGGCGGCAACGGCGGGTTGGGGCCTTTTTCGTGCGCAAGTCGCCACCGAATTGGCACTATCCGCGCGCCACCCGCGCGTCCCGCCGCTTCAGCATCAGCAGCGTGAACCGCGAAAGTGCAATTCGCCCTCCTATAGAGGGTCAACTGCACACTCGATTTCTTGACCGGGAGATGGCCGAGCTGGCGCGGGGACAGCATGGGGTGGTTGCGCGGCGGCAGTTGGTCGCGATGGGGATGGGAAGCGGAGCGATCGATCTTCGGCTTGAGCGGGGGCGGCTCCATGAAATCCATCGAGGCGTCTATGTCGTTGGTGTGCGCCGGATCTCTCGGAAGGGTCGCTGGATGGCTGCCGTCCTGGCGTCTGGTTCGGGGGCGGTCCTAAGTCACCGCTCCGCTGGACAGCTTTGGCGCCTCTTGCCTCCAGCCGCGGAAAAGATCGATGTCACGGCTTCGGAAGTACAGGTGCGCCGAGACGGCATCCTCGGTCATCGCGCACAACTAGCTGACGACGAGTGGCTGGTGCGGGACGGGATCCCGGTGACTTCGCCGTTCCGGACGATCTTCGACCTTGCGGCGGTGGTGAAGATGCGGGAGCTGGAGCGGGCGTTTCATGAGGCGGAAGCGCGTGAGGTGACCGATCGGGTTTCGCTGCCGATGCTGTTGGAGCGCTATCCGGGGCGGCGGGGCTCGAAGAGCCTGCGGGCGCTGCTGGAAGCTGGGACCCCCGTCGGGATCACGCGGAACGACTTCGAGGAGGCGTTCGTGGCGCTGGTCGATCGCTACGACCTCCCACGACCGCGGATGAACGCCGACCTCGCGGTCCGTAAGCGCTTCT
The DNA here is from genome assembly GCA_035719145.1 of Solirubrobacterales bacterium. GTDB lineage: Bacteria > Actinomycetota > Thermoleophilia > Solirubrobacterales > 70-9 > VAYN01. Next base: position 5,428 of record DASTGL010000033.1, on the reverse strand, counting down.
TCGAGATCGACGCGCTTTGGGAACGGGAGCGGGTGGCGGTGGAGCTGGACAGCCGCGGCATCCACGGCACGCGCAAGAAGTTCGAGAGCGATCGCCAGCGCGACCGCATCCTTGTCGCCGAGGGCTGGCAGACGATGCGCGTCACCTGGCGGCAGCTTCAAGAGGAACCGCAGGCCATCGCCGAGGATCTGCGCTTGGCGCTCTACCCTTGACCCATGGAGCGGGAGCTTTTCGAGCACTACCTGCGTGACGAGAGCCGGCTCGGCCCGGTCGTTGACGGTGCCTTCACGGGTGCTGCGGGTGGCGCTGCTTGCGGGGACCTCTCGCGCATCTCCTTCCTTGTCGAGGACGGCCGCATCAACAGCGTCACCTTTGACGCTGAGGGATGCGGAGCCACTCGCGCAGCCACGGCGGCCGTTGCCGAAATGGTCGACGGTTCCCCCGTTCTCGAGGCTGCTGTGATCGATATAGACACTGTCGATGCGGCAATCGGTGGCCTCACGCCTGCCAAGCGGCATGCAGCGCAGCTGGCGACCGACGCTCTGCACCGCGCCCTCTCGGGCGCCGCGTCGTCGGCGCTGACCCTTGCCGAGCCGCCCGCGCCCGGGACGGGGGGCCTCCCGGAGGAGCCTCCACGAAATCTGCGACGGAGGGAGGCCCCCCGTCCCTCTCAGCGCCTTGCCGTGGCCATGTCAGGCGGGGTCGACAGCGCTGTCGCCGCCCTGCTCGCCCGCGAGGAAGGCGCCGACGTAGTCGGGATCACGGTCAAGCTTTGGGCGGACCCGGACACCGACGGCGCCAAGGCGTGCTGCTCGCCCGAGGCCGTCCTCGGCGCTCGCGCCCTTGCGCATCAGCTCGGGATCCCGCACTTTACGCTCGACCTGGAGGAGGACTTTCGCCGCCGCGTGGTCTCCCGCTTCATCGGCGGCTACGCCGAGGGGCAAACCCCGAACCCCTGCATCCTCTGCAACGGCGAGGTCCGGCTCGCGGCGATGGTCGACCTGGCCGAGCGGCTCGGCGCCGAGCGCCTGCTGACCGGCCACTACGCGCGGATCGTCGACGACGCCGACGGGCCGCTGCTCGCCACCGCCGCCGATCAGGCCAAGGACCAGAGCTACATGCTGGCGGCGCTGCCGCCGGAGCTGCTCGGGCGCCTCGGCTTCCCGCTCACCGACCTGACCAAGCCGGAGGTCCGCGAGATCGCCGCCCGCCACCAGCTCTCGGTCGCCCGCAAGGCGGAGAGCCAGGACCTCTGCTTCCTCGCCGGCCAGGGCAAGCGCGGCTTCCTGCGCCGCCACGGCGGCCTGCACGAGCGCGACGGGGCGATCCTCGACAGCGCCGGCCGCACCCTCGGCCGCCACCGCGGCCACCACGACTTCACCGTCGGCCAGCGCCGCGGCATCGGCGTCTCCGCTCCCGAGGCGCTCTACGTGCTCGCCACCGACGCCGGCGCCAACACGGTCACCGTCGGCACCCGCGCCGAGCTCGAGAAGCGCAGCGTCCGCGTCCGCGACGCCGTCCTCCACCGCGACGCCGGCGAGGTAGATGCGGTGAAGCTGCGCTACCGATCCCGCGCCCTCCCCGCCACCGTGTCGGCAGCGGGGAGAGGACGGCACTCCTCCCTGGAAGTGAAGCTGGCCGAGGCCTTCCCTGGCGTGGCACCCGGCCAGACGGCGGTGCTGATGGCCGGCGATCGGATCGTCGGCCACGGCACCATCAGCGCCTGAGCGCCGAGCTCAGACCTGAGCCTGTTCCCGTTCTTCGCGGCGCTGGTCGCGCTGCATGTGGGCAACCGTTTTCACGCAGTTGCTGTAGTCGGTCCCCTTCACGCCTTTGACGTGTTCTTTGCTTTCTTCCTTGCACGCCTGCTTCGGGGTGAGTTCCTGGTTGTCAGCCTGCTTCAGCGTGTGCACGCAGTTGCTGAACTCAGTTCCCTTGACGCCTTTGACGTGCTTCTTGCTTTTGCCTTTGCAGTAGTAGCCGTAGGCATGCCCCTTGGGCGTGGTCGTCGGGTGCGTGGGGTGTTCCGGCGCGTATTCAGGACCCGTGGCCCCTGCCACGCTCGGCACGGCACCCATCGCCAGGACTGCCAGGCCAGCTGCGAGCTTCGAACGCAAGTTCATCTTCGCTCTCCTTCCACAAGTCGATTCGATTGCGTGATTCCCTCCTGAAACGCGTATATCAGCCTCATATAAGCCCGAACTTTCGGCTTCGCCGCCCCGAAACGGACAAATATTTAGGCTTCCTAACATGAAGGCGAAGGAGATCCGCGACACCTACCTGTCTTTCTTCGCCGAGCGCGGGCACAAGATCGTGCCCTCCGCCTCGCTGGTGCCGAGCGTCCACGATCCCTCGGTTTTGCTGACCACGGCGGGGATGCAGCCGTTCAAGCCCTACTTCCTCGGCCGCGAACAGCCGCCGGCGGCGCGCCTCGCCGACGTGCAGAAATGCTTCCGCACCACCGACATCGAAGAGGTCGGCAACACCGCCCGCCACATGACCTTCTTCGAGATGCTCGGGAACTGGAGCTTCGGCGACTACTTCAAGGCCGAGTCGATCCCCTGGGGCTGGGAGCTCTCGACCCAGGGCTTCGGGATGGACCCCGAGCGGATCTGGGTGACCGTCTTCGGCGGCGACGAGGAGCTCGGGCTCGGGCCCGACACCGACGCGATCGAGATCTGGCGCGCCACCGGCGTCCCGGAGGAGCGGATCGTCCGGCTCGGCCGCGAGGACAACTTCTGGCAGGCCGGGCCGACCGGGCCCTGCGGCCCGTGCTCGGAGCTCTACCTCGACCGCGGCCCCGAGTTCGGAGCCGAGGGCGAGCGACCCGGCGACGACACCGACCGCTTCCTCGAGTTCTGGAACCACGTCTTCATGAGCTACGACCTCGCCGAGGACGGGACCCTGACGCCGCTGCCGATGAAGAACATCGACACCGGGATGGGCCTCGACCGGATGGCGGCGATCCTCCAGGACGTCCCCTCGGTCTTCGAGACCGACCACGTGCGGCCGCTGATCGAGCTGGCCGAAGAGCTCTCGGGTCGCCGCTACGACGAGGGCGGCGCGGTAACCCGGGCGATGCGGATCGTCGCCGACCACAGCCGCGGCGCCGCCTTCCTGATCGCCGACGGCGTCGTCCCCTCGAACGAGGACCGCGGCTACATCCTGCGGCGGATCATGCGCCGGGCGATCCAGCAGGGCAACACCCTCGGGCTCGAGGCGCCGTGGCTCGGCCGTTTCGCCGAGCGGGCGATCGAGCTGATGGGGGACGCCTACCCCGAGCTGGTCGCCGAGCGCGAGACGATCCAGCGCTGGGTCGGCGACGAGGAGGAAAGCTTCGGCCGCACCCTGGAGCGCGGCAGCGAGCTGCTCGAGCGGCTGGTCGCCGAGGCCGAGCGGCAGGAGACCTCCTGGATCGATGCCGCCGACGCCTTCAAACTGCACGACACCTACGGCTTCCCCTACGACCTGACCAAGGAGCTTCTGGCCGAACGCGGACTCTCGGTCGACGACCAGGGCTTCGAGGAGCTGATGGAGGAGCAGAAGGCGCGGGCGCGGATGGCCAGCGCCACCGCCCACGGCTCCGAGAACACGCACGAGCGGGTGGCCGCCTTCGCCGCCGCCGCGCCGCCGACGCGGTTCGTCGGCTACGAGACGCTGCGGGCGACCACCGGCCTCGCCGCGGTCGAGCCGATCGACGGCAAGGCGCTGGTGAAGCTGGAGGAGAGCCCCTTCTACGCCGAGGGCGGGGGGCAGGTCGCCGACTCCGGCGTCCTGCGCTGGAACGGCGCCGAGGCGCGCGTCGTCGACGTCTACCGGCTCGGCGAGGACCAGGCGCTCGAGGTCGAGGCCGGGACGCAGATCGAACCCGGCGTCCCCGTCGAGGCCGAGGTCGACCACGAGGCGCGCTTCGCGACGATGCGAAACCACACCGCCACCCACCTCCTGCACGCGGCGCTGCGGGAGCGGCTCGGCACCCACGTCCGCCAGGCCGGGAGCGCCGTCCGCCCCGACAAGCTGCGCTTCGACTTCACCCACGGCCAGGCGCTCTCCCCGGAGGAGTTGCGCGACGTCGAGGACCGGGTCAACGAGTGGGTCAAGGCGAGCCGGCCTGTGCGCTGGATGAACATGAACCGCGAGGAGGCCGAAAAGCTCGGGGCGATGGCCCTGTTCGGCGAGAAATACGGCGAGTGGGTGCGGGTGGTCGAGGTCGATGCCGTCTCGCGCGAGCTCTGCGGCGGCACCCACGTCGCCAACACCGGCGAGGTCGGCATCTTCAAGATCACTTCTGAGGGATCGAGCGCCGCCAACGTGCGCCGGGTCGAGGCGATCACCGGACCAGCCGCGATCGATTTCTTCCGCGAGCGCGAGACGCAGCTGCGCGAGGCCGGAGAGCTGCTGGGCAACGCCCAGGACCCGGTCGCGGCGGCGCGGCGGGCGGCAGAGCGGCTGAAGGAGGCCGGCGCAGGAGCCGAGAAGGCCCAGCGCGAGCAGCTCGGCGCCGAAGCCGACCAGTTGGCGGCGAGGGCCGAGGACCTCCCAGGCGGCGGTCGCGTGGTGACGGCTGCTGTCAAGGCGAGCCTGCAGGCGAACCCGAAGCAGCTCCTCGACCTCGCCAACCGCGTGCAGTCGAAGGTCGGACAGCCCTCGGCCGTCGTCCTCGGCGGCGAGTTCGGCGGCAAAGCGGGTCTCGTCGCCCTCGTCTCCAAAGAGGCGGTCGGGCGCGGCCTCTCCGCCGGCTCGATCATCCGCGAGATCGCCCCGATCGTCGGCGGCGGTGGCGGCGGGCGCGACGACATGGCTCAGGCGGGCGGCAAGGACCCCTCGAAGCTGGACGAGGCGCTGGCGGCGGCGCGCGCGGCGATCGAGCGGGAGCTCGGCTGAGGCGCATGCGGGTGCTCGCCCTCGACCACGGCACCGTCCGCATCGGCTGCGCGCTCTCGGACCCGAGCGGGACCCTGGCGACGCCGCTGCCGGTGATCGAGCCGCCGGAGGCGCGCGCGGTCGCCGAGCTGGTCGACGAGCACGGGGTCGAGACGGTGGTGATCGGCCTACCGGTGCACCTGAGCGGGGAGGAGGGGAGCCAGGCCGGGCTCGCCCGCAGCTTCGCCCGCGAACTCGAAGCGATGCTCTCGATCCCGATCGAGACCTACGACGAGCGCCTGACCAGCCGCATGGCCGACGCCAGCCGCCGCGGCGGCGCCACCGCCGCCCGCGACTCGCTCGCCGCCGCGCACCTGCTCGAGTCCTACCTGGAGAGCCGGGCATGAGCGACGACTGGCTCACCGGCGACCCGTTCGCCGACCCCGACGACCCGGCCGCCCGCGAGCGCGAGCAGCGGCGGCGCGAACGCGAGGAGAAGCGTCGCCAGCGAGAAGAGAAGGACCGCCAGCGGGCCGAGAAGCAGGCGGCGAAGGAAAAGGAGGCA
>DASTGL010000032.1:0-2504 GCA_035719145.1 Solirubrobacterales bacterium | reverse complement strand
GACGAGGTCGCCGACCGGCGCGGGCAGCGCCGGCCGCAGCTGCCGCGAGACCTCGAGCATCCCCGAGTGGCCGGCAGAAACCGGCAGGGTGCCGCAGGCGGCGGCCTCGACGGCGACCATCCCGAAGGCCTCGGGGAAGGTGCTGGGCATCACCATCGCCTCGGCTCGGGGGAAGAGCTCGGCGACCTCGTGGTGCTCGAGCCGGCCGATCAACTCGACCGAGCCGGCGGCGGCACGGGCCTGCTCGGCGTAACCCGGCGGCGGATCGGCGAGGAAGGCGCTGAGGATCGGCAGGGGGCGCTCCTCGCCGCCCTCCAGCGCCCAGCCGCGGCACGCGACCTCGCGCGCGGCGTCCAGGTCGCCCCGCTCCAGCGCCGCCAGCAGCCGCCGCAGCCCGTCCTCGTAGGCGCCGAAGCCGGCCACCTGCAGGCGGACCTCGGGGTGGGCGGCTCGGACCAGCGGCCAGGCGGCGAGCAGCAGGTCGACCCCCTTGGAGACGATCAGCTTGCCGACGAAGGCGACCAGCGGCTCGCGCTCGCCGCGGGGACGGAACTCCTCCACGTCCACACCCGGCGGGCCCAGGCGGGTCTTCTCGCGCAGGTCCGGGAGGTCGTCGAGGGCCGCCCAGAGCGACTCGGCGGTGTGGCCGGAGCCGGTCAGGACTCCGCTTGCCGCCTCCAGCCCCTCGCGGGCGTAGGGCAGGAAACGCGGGTGCGGCTTGACCGTGTACTCGAGCGCCGAGCCGTGGATCTTGACCGCGAACGGCGCCACCCCGGCGCGGGCGAGGATCGCCGGCCCCATCACCAGGTGGTTGGCGAGGGCGAGGTCGATGCCGCCGGCCGCCGCCGCGACCTCGCGGACCGCGGCGACGTTCGCCTCCAGGTAGCGATCGAGCTCGGACTCGGTCAGCTCGGGGAAGGTCTTCACCTCGAAGCCCTCGTAGGGGTCTTTGACGTAGACCGGCAGCAGGCCGCCGATGTCGGGGTTGTGGATCCGCACTCCCTCGATCCGCACCTCGCGGTCCTGGCAGAGCAAGTGGACCTCGTGGCCCGCCTTCGCCAGCGCCCGCGCCAGGTTGACGTTGTAGATGTTGCTGCCCGTGCCGCGCAGCATGTAGCCGTGGAAGACGAGGACACGCATCGGAGCCGCCCAAGCTATTAGTCTTCCCGGCGATGAACGAGAAGCAGCTCTACCGGATGCGCGCCGCGGCCTCGGGCCGTGAGGCGATCGCCCACGCCGAGCCAGGTTCGGTCTACGTCGATCGCGAGACCGGCGAGGAGATGGAGCCGGTGGGCATGGTCCTACCCCTCGCCCCCTCGGTCTCCTCCCTGCCGCGCAGCCCGGAGAACCTCCGCGCCTGCCGCCGCTGCGACCAGCTGATCGGGCTCGACGTCAGCGACTGCCCGTACTGCGGGCTACGCCAAGAAGCGCTCTAGCGGAACCTTCCTTTTCGGGCTTCCCACCAGAGACCCACGGCCATGCTGACGCAGGCAGCCACGTAGAAGCCGGTCTTGCTGCCTCCTGCCAAAGAGGTAATCGCCAACGTAGCCAGGATTATTGCCGTTAACGTCGGACCCTGTTCTCGGACAAAAGCCTTCATGAGGTCAGAGTAGCTGGACCAGCAGTGAAAGGCAATAGATGGCGGACCCGAGGCAGAAGCCGATCAGAACTCCCCACTTGACGCCTTGCTCCTGTCTTGCAGATGGGGACCTAAAGCATGCGATGCCACCCAGCACCCCACCAGCTCCGGCCAGCGCGAAGACATCACCCAAACCGATCTTGTCGGGGATCGGGCTTTCTGCTTCCGGAAGACCAAGGGCCTGGCCGATGAGCAATGCGAGCACGAGCATCGCGCCGATGCTGAAGCTCGCGGGCGCACGCATGGCGCGCGAAAACTAAGAATTCAGTGCCAGGTTCCCTACGGCTTTTTGACCAGCGTCGCCGTGTAGAGCAGGCGCGCTTCGCTGTAGTAGCAGCCGTAGGTCTTGGTCTTGCCGACGCCCTGCTGGGGGTGGCCGTTCTGGATGTCTTCCCGGGCCGTGCAGTGTTCGGGCAGGCGGCTGCCGCGCCAGCTGTTTTCCGGCGAGAGGTTGAGGGCGAACATCGGCGCCCAGGTCGGGACCGTCAGCGCGACGACCTGACCCTGGAGGACGGTGAGCGGGTGGTCGAGGGCGAAGACGGGGGTGCTGCCGAAGTAGGGGTTGAGGACCTCGACCGGGCTCTGGCGCACGAGTTTGTACTGCGGCGGCTTGGTGCCTTCGATCGGTCGCAGGACGCCGATCCTGGCCTCGGAGGGGGTGCCGAAGAATTCGTTGAAGAAGCCGAGCTCGTCGGTGGTGGTTTTCGTTTCCTTCGCCGAGGGCTTCGAGAGCGTGATCGACCAGGCGACGATCTTGCCTTCGAACGGCGCCTCGAACGGGCGGGCGACGCCGTCGGCGACCGACTGGAAACCAGTTACGTGTCCCTCGACCCGGCATTCGACTTCCGGCGCGCCGTTGACGATT
>DASTGL010000031.1:0-14202 GCA_035719145.1 Solirubrobacterales bacterium | reverse complement strand
GGTGCCGCTTTCGAGGTCGACCGTGACCGGCCCGCCCAGCACCCGGTCGTTGCCGCTGTCGCCGAAGACGCGGTCGCGGCCGGCGCCCCCGTCGACTTCGTCGGAGCCGCGACCGCCGTGGACGAGGTCGGCGTCCTTCTTGCCGTCGATCGTGTCGTTGCCGCGCCCGCCGTAAATCCGGTCGCGCCCGTAGCCGCCGCAGATCACGTCGTTGCCGCCGCCCCCGTGGATCGTGTTCGGCCCCCGCCCGCCGACGATCACGTCGGGGCCGCGGGTGCCGTGGATCGTGCGGTCGTTGGAGGCGATCGTCGCCCGCCGGCCGCCGCAGAGCGGCTTCAGCGCCTCAAGGGCGGTGGCGAAGAGCAGCCCGAGGAGGCAGAACGCCACCAGGCCCAGCGCCAGTCGTTTCCCTGCTCCGCCCATCCCGTCCCTTCCGGCCGAGGTTCAATGCCTCCACTACCCGGCTGACGGGATGCGATACTCGGCCGGAGGAGATGACCGCAGCGCACGACTACGTGATCGTCGGCGCCGGCTCGGCCGGCTGCGTGCTGGCGAACCGGCTCAGCGAGAACCCCTCGGTGCGGGTGCTGCTGATCGAGGCCGGCGGGCGCGACCGCCATCCCAACATCAAGATCCCCGCCGCCTTCGCCAAGCAGTTCAAGACCAAGCTCGACTGGGACCTGGCGACCGAGCCCGAGCCCTACTGCGACAACCGCTCGCTCTACATCCCGCGCGGCAAGGGGCTCGGCGGCTCGAGCTCGATGAACGCGATGCTCTACGTGCGCGGCAACCCGCTCGACTACGAAGGCTGGGTGCAGGCCGGCGCCGTCGGCTGGGGCTGGAGCGACGTCCTCCCCTACTTCCTCCGCGCCGAGGACAACCAGCGCGGCGACTCCGAGTACCACGCGACCGGCGGGCCGCTGCGGGTCGAAGACGAGCGCTCGCCGCGGCCGCTGACCGGCCGCTTCCTAGCCGCCTGCGCCGAGGCCGGGATCCCGCGCAGCGCCGACTACAACGGCCCCGAGCAGGATGGTGCCGCCCTGGTCCAGGTGACCCAGCGGGGCGGCAAACGCTGGAGCACTGCGGACGCGTACCTGCGGCCGGCGCTGGCGCGGCCGAACCTGGAGGTGGTGACGGGGGCGCTGGTCTCCGGGATCGAGATCGAGGGCGGCGCCGCGACGGGGGTGCGCTACTCGCGCCGGCGCGGCGGCGAGCAGCTGGCCCGGGCCGAGCGCGAGGTGATCTTGAGCGCCGGCGCGATCGGCTCACCCCAGCTGCTGCTCCTCTCCGGCATCGGCCCTGCCGAGCAGCTGCGCGAACAGGGCGTGCAGGTGCGCCATGAGCTGCCGGGAGTCGGCGAGAACCTCCAGGACCACCCCTACTCGCTCTGCAGCTGGGACGTCCCCGGCGGCGGCTCGCTCGCCGACGCCGAGAAGCCGAAGGCGCTGCTCGAGTACCTGCTCCGCCGCACCGGTCCGCTCACCTCCTCGGTCGCCGAGGCCTTCGCCTTCGTCCGCAGCCGCCCCGGCCTGCCCTCGCCCGACCTCCAGTTCCACTTCGCCCCGGCCTACTTCGCCGACAACGGCTTCGACGAATACGACGGCCACGCGGTCAGCTTCGGTCCCGTCCTGGTCAAACCGCGGGCGCGCGGCTGGGTCCGCCTGCGCTCGGCCGACCCGGCGGCGAAGCCGCGCATCCTCACCAACTCCCTCTCCGAGCCCGAGGACGTCGACGCCCTCGTCGCCGGCATCCGCCTGGCACGGGAGATCGCCGCCGAGGGCCCGCTCGCCGAGGTGCTCGGCCGCGAGCTCTTCCCGGGCCCGGAAGTCGATACCGACGAGGCGATCGCCGCCGACGCCCGCCGCCGTGCCGAGCTCCTCTACCACCCGGTCGGCACCTGCCGGATGGGCAGCGACGACGGAGCCGTCCTCGACCCCGAGCTCCGCGTCCGCGGCCTCGAGCGCCTGCGCGTAGTCGACGCCTCGGTGATGCCCTACATCGTCTCCGGCAACACCAACGCCCCGGCGATCATGATCGCCGAGAAAGCCGCCGATCTGATCCGCGCCGCCTGAGCCCCAAGCCGCTGCTGCGAGAATCGGGGCCTGGAGAAGGAGCAGGCGAAGCGATCGCCACTACAGGTAGGGCGTGCTGCTGTGCATTTCCGTCGTCCGGAGAGACACGGGGATCGCAGCCCGTACCTCCGTTCCCCGATCGACAGCTGAGGCGATCTCCAGCCAGCCGCCGAAGAGCTCGACACGCTCGCGGATCCGCTTCAGGCCGAACCCGCCGCGCGCCGCCGTCGGGTCGAACCCCCTGCCGTCGTCGCGGACCGCGATCCGTACGCCGGATCCGTCATCGACGACCCTGATTGCCACGCAGGAGGGGTGGGCGTGCCGAACGGCGTTGCTAAGCGCCTCCTGGACGATCCTGTAGACAGCCGTCTTCAGGTCCTCGCCAGGTCCGGCATCGACCCGTCCTTCCTCGCAGGTGAGCTTGATCCAGGTCTGGACTTCCAGCGCCGGCGATTCGACCTGATCGGCGAGCGCTTCGATCGCCGCGCCGACTCCCAGCTCGTCGAGGACCGGGGGGCGAAGCTCCGCGATCAGCGAACGCAGTCTCCCGGCATCGGCCTCGGCGCCCGCGATCGCCTGCAGCTCCCGTGCCCACCTGGCCCGCTCGGACTCGCTCGCCGCCAGCTGATCGCGACGACCGGCGAGGTCGAATGCCCTCGCGCTTGCGATGGCGGCGGCGGCGCTGGAGGCGAAGATCTCGAGCGTCTCCTCGTCCTCGATCGAGAACTCGGACCCCAGGGCTACGATCGCGCCGTAGGAGCGCCCCTGCAGGGACAGCGGAACCACCAGCCACGCCTCCGCTGCAAGATCGGGCATGGCCCCGACGCTCCGGCCGATCAGGCTTTTGGGGATCCCTCCCGCCGCGGCCGCCACCACCATCTCGCTTCCCTCTTTGACCTCGACGAGGATCCCCCGCGCCGCCACCAGGGCTCTGCCGCGGCTTGCGACGAGATCGAGAATGGCCTCCAGGTCGGCCTCGGTCGCCAGCATCCGCGCGAGGACCAGGCTCGCGTCGAGAGCGACTGCGTCTCGCGGCGTCCCCGCCTGACGAGTGTCGATTCGGCTGTTGCTGGACGACACGCTTGCTGCTCCCAGCGCGAGGACGGGATGAGCCGCGGAAGGCCTGGCCAGCCCCTCGGGATGCTCATCGCTTCAGGCCGGTCCCGCCGCTGACCCGTGAGAGAACGCCGGGACCGCTCTGCAAGTTACTGCAATCTTCTCCAGTTATCGTGTCCAGGCGTTTTCTCGCCCCCCGATGCGAACAGCGGTCGGGAGATGCACCGTCCCCAAACCTCAACTCGGGAAGCAGGACCGCTCGCTAGCATGACCAGAGACTCTGACGTACCCGAGGCGGGGCCTTGCGACGGGGTTGGCCGATGGTCGATGGGCGCGGTTGGGCTTTCGAGGCTCGACTCGGCTCGTCGGGACCGCTCGTAACGAGCGCAGACCTGAGCAACCTGTCTATGCCCGATTCACAGCCGCTGCGCGGCGGGGAGTTGAACGCCGCGGTCACGCGCGAGGTCATCCGCATACAGAGCGAGAGCCACGGACGGGGGCCGAAGAAGGCGTTCTCGTTCCACAACGGCAACGTTCTCGTCACGATCCTCGAAGAGGTGCTGAGCCCTGCGGAGCGCAGGCTCGCGGGGGACGGTCGGGGTGACGCGGTCCTGCAGATCAGGCGCCTCTATCAGAGCACTGTGGCCGCGGAGATGAAGGAGAGAATCGAAGCCGTGACCGGGCGCCGCGTCACCGCCCTGATGAGCGAGAACCACGTCGAGCCCGACATGGCCGTGGAGGTCTTCATCCTCGACCGGCCGTTGACGTGACGTCGGCAGCGGTACTGCAAGTTTTGACGATGATCGGTTTCCGGTACGGGTGGATAGTGGTTGCAACCGCAACCTAAGGAGCCGTGCCTTGACCCCGAGCAGCGATCCCCAAGCCCTCAACCCTGAGCTGAAGCAGAAACACCGCAAGATGTGGGCCTCCGGCGACTACCCCGAGATGGTCGAGACCTTCCTGCTGCCGCTCGGCCCGCGGCTGGTCGAGGCGGCTGGGATCGGTGAGGGCAATCGCGTCCTCGATGTCGCCTCCGGCACCGGCAACGCCGCGATCCCGGCCGCCAAGACTGGCGCCGACGTGGTTGCCAGCGACCTCACCCCGGAGTTGCTCGAGGCCGGGCGCTCCCGCGCGGAAGCCGAGGGGGTCGAGCTCGAGTGGACCGAGGCCGACGCCGAGAACCTTCCCTTCGAGGACGCGAGCTTCGACGTCGTCATGTCCTCGATCGGGGTCATGTTCGCCCCCCACCACCAGGCCGCGGCCGACGAGATGGCGCGGGTCTGCAAGCCCGGCGGCACGATCGGCCTGCTGAGCTGGACCCCCGAGGGGATGATCGGCGCCCTCTTCCGGACCATGGGGCCGTTCATGCCGGCGCCGCCGCCGGGGGCCTCACCGGCGCCGCTCTGGGGCAGCGAGGACCACGTGCGCGAGCTGTTCGGCGACAGGGTCGAGTTCGAGACGCTGGAGCGCGAGATGCTCGACATCACCGCCTTCGAGCACCCGAACGACTACGGCGAGCACTTCAAGGCGCTCTACGGACCGACGATCGCGGCGCGCGCGAATGCGGTCAAAGAGGGTCGCGAGGAGGAGTTCGACCAGGCCCTCAGCGACTTCTGCGCCGAGTGGAACCGAGGCAGCGACGACGACGCCCGCTTCGAAAAGGAGTACCTCGTCGCGGTCGGGCGCCGCGCGTAGGGCGTGTCGACTTTTGCGTCCGATAGGACGCAAAAGCCGACACGGGGCCGCACCGCCCGGCGCGGCCCCTCCGCGTTCAGCGGGCGAAGACGCGGTTGCCGATCGCGGGATCGCCGATCTGCTCGAAGGCGACCAGCCTGCCTTCCTCGTTGAAGGTGAGGACGTCGGCGGCCTCGCTGCTCTCACCGTCCATGCCGGCGGTCGTCAGCACCACGACTTTGTCGCCGTCGGCGATGAAGTCGTGGGGTTCGGTTTTGAGGCCTTTCTCGGCGAATTTGGCCCAGAGCACGGCGATCTCTTCCTTGCCCCGGTAGGTGCCGGTCAGCGAGTTGTCTCCGCCCACCGTCCAAACCGCCCCGTCGTCCATGTTCGCCATCGCCCCGGCGGCATCGCCTTCGTTGAAGGCTTTGTAGGCGGCTTCGGCGTGCTGCTTGTTCTCTTCTGCGCTCATGGCAGCCCTCCTTGGTGCGCGCGAGCGCGCGCAAACGAGGCTCCCATCGACCACCGGCCGGCGATCCACCTCTCCTCGCCGGTTGCACCGACGCTAACCCGATCGCCCGCCACAAGCAAGGGACATCGCGGCCAAACGCGCCGGTTCTTGACCCGCACGAACGGCGTAGGCTGCCGCGGTGCCCGCGAGCCCTGAGGAGAAGTCACCGCAGCGCTTCCTCGCCGCCGCCCGCCGCCTCAACCGCCAGCCGAAGCTGCTGCGGGCGGCGCGGCAGACGCGGGAGCGGATGCTGGGGGACGAGGCGCTCGTAGACCACCTCTCCACCGCTCGCGGCCGCCCTTCCGACCTCGCCGCCCAGCAGCTGGTCGAACTGCGCGGCGACGCGCCGGGTGTGCTCGGCGAGCTCGGGCTGACCGCCCTGCAGGCGTGGCAGCGGCTGGCGGAGAGACAGGACCGCGGCCGCGGCAAGGTCGACATCGCGATCCTCTTCACCGACCTCGTCGGTTTCTCGAGCTGGGCGCTGGAGGCCGGTGACGAGCCGGCGCTGCGGCTGCTGCGGGAGGTGGCGGCGGCGATCGAGCCGCCGGTGAGCGAGCACCACGGCGAGGTCGTCAAGCGGCTCGGCGACGGGATGATGGCGGCCTTCTGGGACGCGCCGAGCGCGACCGAGGCCGCCTTCGCCGCCCAAGAGCGAATCGTCGCGGTCGCGGTAGAGGGCTTCCGCCCGCGGCTGCGCACCGGCATCCACCTCGGCCGCCCGCGCAAGGTCGGCGGCGACTACCTCGGCGTCGACGTCAACATCGCGGCCCGCCTCTGCGATGCCGCCAAGCCGGGCGAGGTCCTCGTCTCCGACCGCGTCCTCCTGCAGCTCGACCCCGGCACGGTCACCGCCAAGAACCGCCGCTTCCGCGCCAAGGGCGCGCCGAAGGAGCTCGCTGCCTACGCCCTGACCCGCGCTAGCGGCTGAACCGGTCCACCACCTCGAGCAGCTCGAGGTGGCTGTCGAGGACGAAGTCCGCCTCGGCGCCCTCGGCCGGGTCGTCGTGCATGCCCCGGTAGCGCGCCGTCCTCATCCCGATCGCCGCGGCGCCGGCGACGTCGGTGCGACGGAGGTCGCCGACGTGCATCGCCTCCCCTGGCTCCGCCCCGAGCGCGTCCAAGGCGACTTCGAACGCCTGCGGGGCCGGCTTGTAGTGCCCCGTTTCGTCCGAGAACGACCAGCCATCGAAGTGCTCCAGCAACCCCTCGCGATCGAGCAGCTCGCGCAGCATCTCGCCTCCGCTGAAGCCGACATCGCAGACGATCCCGATCCGCAATCCTCGCGCTCCGAGCTCTTTGAGAGCCGCCTCAATCCCCGGCGCCAGTTCGAGCTCGACTTCGCGGATCGCCCCAAGGAACGCCGCCGCGACCCGCTCACCGCCTGCATCCCCGACGCCGAGCGCCCGCACGAGCATCTCGGCCCCCTCCCCGGGATGCATGTGAACGCCTTCCCCCCAGGTGCTCTCCCAGCGCAGCCGCACCTCCTCTAGGCTCGCCTCCAGCAGCGCCGCCTCGACCGCCACCCCGCACTCCTCGCAAGCCGCCGCCACCGCCCGCCGCCGCGCCGCCGGCATCGCCCCCTCCGGCACCTGCGCGATCGTGTTCCAGAAGTCGAAGGTGACAGCTCTGATCATTGAGCCGCCAACAGCTCCCGAGCCATGGCCTCGAACTGGCCGCGGCTCAACTCGCAGCCCCGCTGAACCGAGCGATAGGTAATACCGGCAGAATCCAGAGACACCCCCTGAAACGGTGCTCTGTCTTCAAGGCAGGTGGTGCGGGTTACCCACGGCCAACGTTCCGCAGCTTCAAGATCACGTTCTCTGCGCACGAACCCAGGTTCGTGGCGAGGAAGCTCGGTCACCCGGAGGATAGCCGGACACCGCGAGGGTCCTTCATTCCTTTTTCCCAGATAGACGACCAACAGATCGTCCTTCTTGTAGGACTTCTCGGCCCAGTCACTGACCCAGCCCCGTTCCCACCATTTTTCGTCAACCGGGTTGTGGTAGTTCGAGTTGATCCAGTACCTCCGCGTGGCGGCGGTCGCAGGATCCTCAACCAAGATCTCCTCTAGCGACGCCTCCGCCGGCGGGGGAAGGGTGGGGCCAACGCGCCGGTTCCACTTCTTGGGGAACTTGGGCAGCCCCGCGAAGTAGGTGAGCTCCTCCGCGCTCGTCGGCTTCGCCTTGTGCCACCAGTCGACGAAGATTTCTGCCGCGAAGCTTCGTAGAGCGGGCCCGAGAACGACGCCCATCTCGTAATTACCGCCTTCCTCCTCACCGCCGAGACCGGCTCCGGTCAAGTTCCCGGAACCGACCAAAGCCCAGCCGGAATCAACGAGGGAGACCTTGGCGTGCAGGTTCGCGATGCTCGCGATCTCGAAGCCACAGCTCCGGAGATGCTCCAAAGCCTCCGGATCAAGCACGCCGCAACGCACCGCCCGCTCATCCAGGTCAGTCAGCAGGCGCCTGTCCACCGCCTTCGACTCCGCGGCGGCCTTGCAGATTTCGCCAGCGACAGCAGCAGTGACGAAAGGGCTGCTGAGCCAAATCCGTGATTCCGCTCCAGCTATCCGCTCAAGCAAAGCCGAGCGGGCAAACGTCAGCACTCTCTCCTGCGGGTTGCTCATTTCGATGAAACCCTAAAGGCGAACTAACCGCTCCGCAGGTAGGTGGCGCGCCGCTGACCGCAGTCAGATTTATCTGATAATCTCCCCTTGTGACTCGTCTCAGCGCCACCGAAGTTGCTCGCGAATTCTCTGCCGTTGTCAACCGGATCAGCGCTGGCGAGGAGATCGAGGTGGTGCGCAATGGCGCGACGGTCGTCGAGATGCGCCCCGCGACCTCCAGCCGCCTGGTCTCTGCAGCTCGGTGGGACGAGCTGATGGGATCGATCCCATCCCCTGACGAGGACTTCGCACGGGACGTTGAGACCGCTCGCAATGAAGTCGGACCTCCCCCCGACGCATGGCCCTCCTGATCGACACCTCGGTTTTGATCGACGCGGAGCGCCGCGACCGCTCGCTCAGCTCCCACCTCGGCGATGACGATCGCGCGATCAGCGTGATCACCGCGAGCGAGCTCCTACATGGCATGCACCGCGCCAAGGACAGCAAGATCCGCACGCGCCGCGCCGCTTTCGTCGAGGGGCTGCTCTCGGCCCTCGAGGCATTGCCGATCACCATGGCAGTGGCCCGTATGCACGCGGAAATCTGGTCCGGACTCAAGGACGACGGAGTCCTGATCGGTGCCCACGATCTTTGGATCGCCGCCACCGCTCTAAGTCAAGGCATGACCGTCGCCACCGCCAACCCGCGCGATTTCGAACGCGTGCCCGGTCTGGACGTCATCCCGGTCTGAGCTCACCGGGTGTAGCCACCATCCGCCGGGGTAGTCGACCGGCATGACCGACTACGCGATCGTCCGCGCCGACGAAGCCGAGGACGCCTACGCCGACAGCGACGTGCCGGGGGAGTTCCGCTCGCTGACCGATGCGCTCGGCGCCGAGCAGGTGGCGGTGACGCTGATCCGGATCCCGCCCCACTCCGACTTCGAGCAGGGGAGCGGGCACCGGCACGGTGAGATCGAGGAGATCTACCTCGTCACCCGGGGCACCCTGACGATGCGCTTCGGCGAGGAGGTCGAGACGGTCGGCGCCGGCAGCGCGGTGCGGGTGCCGCCGCGGACGGTCCGCTCGCATCGCAACGAGAGCGACGAGCCGGTCGAAATGTGGGCGATCTCGCGCCAGAGCGAGGGCGACGGCGGCGACAAGGTCGAGGACTTCTGGGAGGCCTCGCCCGCAGCCTCACAGCACCAGTAGCTCGCTCAGCGCTCCGGCGCGTCGGCGAAGATCTCTTCGACGGTGAAGATCTGCGAGCAGGGGACGCCCATGCCGGCGGCGAGCCGATGCAGGCTTTCGTGAGTCGGGTTGCTTTTGCCTTTCTCCAGACGGGAGATCTCGGTGGCGTCGATCCCGCTGGCTTCGGCGAGCTCGCGCTGGGTCATGTTCTTGGCCTCCCGGAGGAACCGGACGGCCTTGCCGAGGAAGTAGCGGCGGGTCTTCGACGCGGAGCTCAAGGTTCCGCCCATCGAATTGGGTTTTGACTCAGATTTGAATGGAGCAGACCTCAAGTCGAGGTGCCGAACCCCAAGCTGCTGCTCTCTCCGCGGAAACGCTGCTGCCTCTTGTCAGCAGTTTGGGAGATTCACCGCGCCGCCCTCCGCGCCGTCCCAAGATCGGATCCCGCTCCTACCGTGGTTCAGGTTGGGATCTACCCCACTCGCATGACGAGGTTCCGGTGTGGGTAGCTGCGCGGGATGACCTACCGCCCCTCCCCCGACCGCTACGAGGGCAAGATGCAGTACCGGCGCTGCGGCCGCTCCGGTCTCGACCTACCGATGCTCTCGCTCGGCTACTGGCACAACTTCGGCGACGAGCAGCCCTTCGAGCGCCAGCGGGCGATCGCCCGGCGGGCCTTCGACCTCGGCATCGTCCACCACGACCTCGCCAACAACTACGGCCCGCCCTACGGCTCCGCCGAGCTCAACTTCGGCCGCCTGATGCGCGAGGACTTCGGCCCCTACCGCGACGAGATGATCGTCTCGACCAAGGCGGGCTGGGACATGTGGCCCGGCCCCTACGGCCAGGGCGGCGGCTCGCGCAAGTACCTGCTCGCCTCGCTCGACCAATCGCTGCAGCGGATGGGCCTCGACTACGTCGACATCTTCTACAGCCATCGCCTCGACGGCACGACGCCGCTGGAGGAGACGATGGGCGCCCTCGACACCGCTGTGCGCCAAGGCAAGGCGCTCTACGTCGGCATCTCCTCCTACGACGCCGAGCGCACCCGGCAGGCGGCGGCGATCCTCCGCGACCTCGGCACGCCGCTGCTGATCCACCAGCCCTCCTACTCGATGCTGAACCGCTGGATCGAGACCGAGGGCCTGCTCGAGGCGACCGCCGAGCTCGGCGTCGGCGTAATCGGCTTCACCGCCCTCGCCCAGGGCCTGCTTACCGACCGCTACCTCGACGGCATCCCCGCGGACTCCCGCGCCGCCCGCAACACCGAGACCTTCGACAACGACTGGCTCAACGAGGGGACGATCGAGCGCCTCCGCGCCCTCAACGACCTCGCCGGCCGCCGCAACCAGACCCTCGCCCAGCTCGCCCTCGCCTGGGCGCTGCGCGACGAGCGCGTCACCTCCCTCGTGATCGGAGCCTCCTCGGTCGAGCAGCTCGAGCAGACCGTCGCCGCCCTCGACAACCTCGACCTCTCCGACGACGAGCTGAGCGAGATCGACCGCCTCACCGACGTGGGCGCCGAGGTTGACATCTGGGAGCAGGCCCGCGCCGGCGAGTGGTAGCCCCGGGCGATTGCACATCACCCGTTAACACCACACGAGTACCGATACACTCCTCCACCGTTTGAAGACTGTCACGGGAGAGGGATGAAAAGAGCAGGGGTAGCAATAGCAGTTGTCGTCTGTGCCGCCGGTGCCGCAGGCATGTTGGGCTGCGGCGGAGGGAGTTCGACCGATGCCTCAGGCCAACAGCTCGAATTGGCACGGCGGGAAGGCGAAGAAGCCGCCCAGGAGCGAACCCGGATCGAAAAACTCCAGCACCAGGTCCGCGACCTGAAGAAGGAAGTTCACAAGGGTCATCCCGCGACGGTTGTCGTCACTGAACCCGGCAGCAACGCAGCCGAGCCGCCGCCCACTGCTGCAGCCGACCTGCGGACCTTCCACGCGCCGAGCGGGAACGTCTCCTGCGAGGTCGGGCCCAGCACGGCGTCCTGCTCCGTTGTCTCGGCCGGCGAGACCTTCGTGCTTCCAAGCGGAGAAGAAGCCCGCCTCGAATCTGGGGTGGCCTTATCCCGAGGCGCCGGTGAACTGGCGCCATACGGCAGCACGATCACTGTCGGATCGGTTGTCTGTTCGGTTCCACAATCAAGCGAACCGCGCGGCATCACCTGTTCCGACAGCGACACCGGTCACGGCTTCGAGGCCAGCAGAGTTCCCGACCGCCAGAGCACCTACTGAGGAGGTTGCGATGCGAGCGATCGCGCTGATTCTTGCCCTTCTGTGTCTTTGTGGACCCGCAGCCGCACTCGCCCAGGCGGAAGTCAGGCTGGCAACCCAGGGTGTGGAAGAACCTCTGCAGGTGGAACCGCCGGTGGTCGGCTATACCGGTGATGGCACCGGCTACCTCGGAGGCCGCACCACCTCGCCCAGACATCTGGGTCGCGGCGGGCTGCACTGGCTCTCGTGGGGAGGCTCTAGCGCGCTCGCCCACGGCTATGCCTGGCTGAACGATTGCCGGCCGTACTGCGCCCGGGGAACCTTCCATCGCCACCAGGCGGTGATCCGGGTGCGCCGGCCACGGCACGAGCTCTACACCCGGATGACCATCAAGTTCAGGTACCAGGGAAGCTGGGCTTACGATCACCGCATCCTCGAATACGCCGACGGCTACTACGTGTGGGGGATCTGCGGTTCCCGATACACCAGGCCCTGCTGATCGCCATGACGGGCGGACGAGGATCGGGTCCCCGTCCGCCCTTCAATCCAGCCAGGATCAGCCCGTCACACCGTGCACGACGGGGTAGTAACCGTTCGCATGACCTGCGACCTTCGGGTGGTAGCTTTCTTCCGTCGGGCTGGAGAGGCCGTTGATCCACTCGGTTGACGAGCCGCCGCCGCCGTCGCAGACCGCGTGGCCGATGAACGACGGGATCACGTCGCGGAAGATGAAGTTCGAGCCGGCCCGCGTCGCCGCGGCGCTCTCCGCGTTCTTCAGCATCGTCGCCGTTTCGTTCAGCCGCGTCTCCTCGCTCGGGCTGAACCAGGTGAGGGCGTTGCAGTCTTCGCCGTTGAACAGCTTCGGGTAGTCGAGCACGATCACTTTCGCGCTCGGTGACTTTTCCTTGATCTTGTTGTTGACCAGATCGAGCCGGCCCGGCAGCGTGTTGGTGATGTAGGCCTGGGCGGTGTTGATCGCACCGTCGCAGTTGGACAGCCACGAAGGCTGCGCACAGGTGGTGATCACGCTCGAGAAGCCGGCGTCGTTGCCGCCGATCGTGTAGGTGACCCAGTTGGTGTCAGAGGTTAGGCTGTTCGCCTGGGTATTGAGGATGTCCCCCGTCTTCGCCCCCGTGCAGGTCGCGTTGACGAAAGTCCATTCCGGGTGGGCGTTGTGCAACAGGTATGGATACGAGTAGACCGACCGCTTGCAGGTTTCTTCGTAGAACGTCCGGGTTCCGACTCCCGACGAGTACGAATCTCCGAGTGCCACGTACTTCGTCGCGAGTGCCGAGCTGGCGAATACCGCACAGATCGCCGCCGCCACGCAGAGAACAGCTGAAATGCGCCTCCACTTCATGATGCCCCTCCTTGAAAAAACCGGGAGCCCTTGCCGCGGAGGCAGATGCCGACGCTCAGCCCGGCTGGTTGGCTGTCCAACTTATGGACAGAATGTTTCTGACCATAGCCGAGGATTCGCGTTCCGCAAGTTCTGAAGGAGCCGCTAACCGCTCACGCGCTAATGATGGTGGCGGTGGCGGTTGTGGCGGTGCTTCTTAGCCTTCTTGCAGACCGTGCGCCCCTTCACTTTCTTCTTCTTGAAGCCCTTGCGGCACTTCAAGTGCTTCGGAGCGGGTGCGGGGGTGGTCGCCGACCCTCCTCCGCCGCTGCCGGCGCCACTGACCGTGCCATCGTTTGCACCACTGGACGAGGCTCCGCCTGATCCCGCCGAGCCTTCGGGCAGATTCGCCAAGGCCTGGTAGTCGCGGCAGGGCTCGCCGCGCAGACCCGGGCACGGCGGCAGGCCGGTCGGCGCGCTGACCCCCGGCACCACCGGCAGCAGCAGGCTCGAGGGCGTCGCGCCGCCGTAGGCGATCGCCACCTGGGCGGTGCCTGACGGTTCGGTCTGGTCGAAGGCCCAGATCGGCTGGGTCCCGTTCGGGGCGGCGATCGTCACCCGGATCTGCGAGCCGGCACGGTAGGCGTGGCCCTCGTAGTAGAGGGGGATCGTCACCGGGACGAATTCCCCCGCCGGCATCGGTTCGACGTCGGATTCGCGCAGGCTCAGCACCGGCTCCAGCGGAGTGCTCTTGGCGGCGTCGAGCTTGCGCTCGTTCGCCCGCACCCAGCCGTTCTGGACGAAGGTCTCCTTGCCGTCGGGCCGGACCTCGCTGATCGTCGCCAGCAGGTCGACGTTGGGAGTCGAAGAGCGGACCCACGCTTCGACTGCGCCCGCGCCGACCACGGTGGTGTCGGCGCCGAGCGGAGCGGTCAGGTAGGACACTGCGCTCCCGGCCGGGCTCTGTTCCCAGTGATATTCGGGCGTCGCCGTCCAGAGGCCTCCCGGTTGGCTGCCGGTGCCGCCGCTGAAGTCCGTCTTCGGCAGGGCGTCGGCGTCCCAGGTGAATTCGTCGGCCCCTGAGCTGCCCGGCGCATTGTCACTCAGTTCGCCGCCCGGCGCCAGGTACCAGCGCTTCGCTTCCGTGCCGGGGACGGGGAACTGGTCGAAGGATTCTTCAAAGCCCGGATACGGATAGCCGGGGTTGGACTGGCCGAGCGGGTTTTTACCGGCGCCGTTGTCGAAGAGGACGCGGACCGGCTTCTGAGCTTCGAAGGCGGCCAGCGCCGAACCGTAGAGCGGTTGCTGCTGGATCGGATCCGGCGGCAACGTCACGCCTTCGATCCCCATCGCTTCCTTGTAGACGAGTGGCGCTCCGGCCTGCACCGCGGGCGAGTAAACGGACGGCGATTCTTCGGCGACGTACAGTTTGAGGAAGTCGAACCAGCGGTTGAACGTCTCCGGGTCGAGCGAGTCGACGTGGGTGCCGTTGGTGTACGTGAACCACTTCCGGTTCGTGCCGGTCATGTGCTCGGC
>DASTGL010000030.1:0-5811 GCA_035719145.1 Solirubrobacterales bacterium | reverse complement strand
GAGAGCTCGAGCTGTTACGCCTACCTGCAGGCGCTGGCCGAGGGCGAGGGGGCGCGCGAGACCGGCCTCGGCTTCGGCCTCGCCCGCGGGCCGCGCGATCTCGACCCGGAGGAGATCGGCGCCGAGGGCGCGCGCCGGGCGCTGGAGATGATCGGCGCCGGCAAGCCCGAGTCGCGCGCCTGCCCGGTCGTCCTCGACCCCACCGTCGCCGCCAGCTTCGTCGGCCTCGTCGGCGGCGGGCTCGGCGCCAAAGCGGTCCAGCGCGGACGCTCGCCGCTGGCCGGACGCCTCGACGAGGAGGTGGCCAGCACCGCCTTCGCCCTCCACGACGACGGCCGCGATCCCGAAGGCCCGGCCTCGGCGCCGTTCGACGGCGAGGGGGTGCCGCGCCGCCGCACCGCCTTGATCGAGGGAGGTCGGCTGCGCTCCTACCTCTACGACACCTACACGGCCAATCGCGAGGGGGTCGCCTCGACCGGATCGGCCGCGCGCGGCAGCTACCGCTCGCTGCCGAGCGTCTCGACCTCGAACCTCGTCGTCGCCCCCGGCTCGCACTCTTTCGAGCAGCTCCTGGCCGAAGCGGGCGAGGGCGTCTTCGTCAACGACGTCGCCGGCCTGCACTCCGGCGTCAACCCGGTCACCGGCGTCTTCTCGGTCGGCGCTTCGGGCCGGATGATCCGCGGCGGCGCGCTCGCCGAGCCGGTCCGCGAGTTCACGATCGCCGGCGAGCTGGTGGCGATGCTGGGCGCCGTCAGCGCCGCCGGAGCGGCCTCGCGCTGGGTGCCGTTCGGGGGCTCGGTCAGCACCCCGCCGCTGCTGATCGCCGAGATGGCGATCAGCGGTTCGTGACGTTTGGCTCTAGAGCGCGAAGTTTGACGCCGGTAGGCGCTGTTAGATTGCGGCCGTCTTCAAACCCCCGAGGAGGATCTAAGACGTGACCAAGGCTGAGTTTCTGGACCAACTTGCTAGCGATGAGCGGCTCGGCAGCAAAAAAGCCGCCAGCGACGCCGTCGACGCTGTTCTCGAGGCCATCACCGGCGCTCTCACCAAGGGCGAGGAGGTCGCGTTCACCGGCTTCGGCAAATTCCACGTCGCCGAGCGCGGCCCGCGCCAGGGCGTCAACCCCCGCACCGGCGAAAGGATCACGATCCCGGGCGGCAAGGTGCCCCGCTTCTCCGCCGGTTCGGCGCTGAAGAGCCAGGTCAAAGGCAGCTGACGCGCCCTGACCCGTTTTGCCGATCGGCTCGCGGCGCTCGTCGATGAGCGCCGCAGCCAGATCTGCCTCGGCCTCGACCCCGACCCGGCCAAGCTGGCCGGGGAGGGGGAGACGGGGTCAGGCGATCCGCAGGCGCCCGCCGCTGAGCTGGCAGCCGCCGCGGTCGCCGAGCACTGCCGCCTGCTGATCGAGCAGGCAGGCCCCGCCTGTGTGGCGGTGAAGCCGCAGCTCGCCTGCTTCGAGCGCCTCGGCGCTCCCGGCTGGGCGGCGCTGGAAGCGGCCTGCGCCGCCGCCCGCGAGGCCGGGCTCTTGGTCATCGCCGACGGCAAGCGCGGCGACGTCCCGGTCACCGCCGCCGCCTACGCGCAGGCGCTGGTCGGGGAGACGCCGACCCCGTGGGGCCCCGTCCGCGGCCTCGACGCCGATGCCTTCACCGCCAACCCGCTGCTCGGCCGCGACGCCCTCGAGCCCCTGATTGCGGCCGCTGAGGAGGCGGGAGCGGGGATGTTCGCCCTCGTCCGCACCAGCAACCCCGGCGCCGCCGACCTCCAGGACCTGTCGGCGCCCGAGGCGCCCCTGCACGAGCGCCTCGCGGCGATCGTCGACGAGCTCTCCGAGCGCCTGCTCGGCGAAAACGGCCTCAGCGGCCTCGGGGCCGTCGTCGGCGCCACCGAGCCCCAACACTTCGCCCGCATGCGCGAGCTGATGCCGCGCTCGGTCTTCCTCATCCCCGGCGTCGGCGCGCAAGGCGGAAAGCCGGAGCTGCTGGGGGCCGCCTTTGTCGCCGGCCGCGCCGCCGGCCTCGTCGCCGCCTCGCGCGGGATCGCCGCCGACCCCGAGCCCGCCGCCGCGGCCGCCCGCCTGCGCGACGCCGTTTGGGAGATTTCGACCGCCTGACCGGGGCCGGCGCGACTACGATCAGGCCGCTCCAACCGCTTCTCCCCCTGAGCCCACCCTGCCGCTATGGAAAAACGCACCAGCGCCGCCGCCCGCATCGCCGCCGTCCTCGCCCTGATCGGCGCGGTCGTCGTGATCGTCATCGTCGTCTCCACGGCATCCACCGGCAGCGACAAGAAGGGCCACCATCATCACCAGCACCAGGCGCAGAAGCAGAAGCAACCCCGCACCAAGGCCAAGACCTACACGGTCGAAACCGGGGACACGCTGACGGCGATCGCCCACAAGACCGGCGTTCCGGTCGCCGAAATCCTGGCGCTGAATCCCGAAGTGGACCCGCAGATCCTGATCGCCGGCCAGACGCTGAAGCTCAAGTGAGGCGCCGGCGCATCGGCGCCGCGCTGCTGCTCGCGCTCCTCGGGTGCCTGCTGCTGCCGGCGCTCGTCGCGGCGGCGCCGCAGAAGCAGGGTGGAGGGGAGAACCCGCCTCCGCACCTCGAATCGCGCTCCTGGGGCGTGATCGACGCCCGCAACGGCGACGTCCTCGCCTCGCACGCGCTGAACCGATCGCTGCCGATCGCCAGCACGACGAAGCTGATGACCGCCTACGTGGCGAGCAAGGACCTGCCGCTCGACAAGATCGTCCGCGCCCAGCCCTACGAGCCCGAATACGGCGAGTCGCTGATGGGCCTGCGGACGGGACAGCGGATCAGCGTTCGCGACCTCCTCTACGGCCTGATCCTGCGCAGCGGCAACGACGCCGCCCACACGCTGGCGATCGACGCCGCCGGCAGCGAAGCGCGCTTCGTCGCCCAGATGAACCGCTACGCCGCCGCGCTCGGGCTCTCCCACACCCACTACGCCAACCCGGTCGGGCTCGACGAGAAGGGCAACTACTCCTCGGCCGGCGACCTGATGACGCTGACCCGGCAGCTGCTGGCCGAGCCCGCCTTCGCCAAGATCGCCGACTCCCGCAGCGCCGTCCTGCGCAGCGTCCACCCGCAACGGCGGATCGAGTCGATCAACGAACTGCTGGAACTGGCGCCCTGGGTGACGGGGGTGAAGACCGGCCACACCTTCGGCGCGCTCTACGTCCTCGTCGGCTCCGGGCGCAAGCACGGGATCAGCCTGATCTCGGTCGTGGTCGGCGCCTGGACCGACGAAGAACGCTTCGACGGCAACCTGGCGCTGCTCGAATGGGGCTTCTCGCAGTACCGGCACAAGCTGCCGATCCGGCGTGGGCAGGACCTCGCCGACCCGGAGATCCGCTACTCCGGCGGGCAGCTGCCGCTGCGGGCGCAGCGCAACCTCGCGGTGGGCATCCGGCGTGGCCAGCGGCTCCAGGTGCGGGTCGAGGCGCCGCACGAGGTCGAGGGGCCGCTGCGGCGGGGGGCGAGGCTCGGGACGGCCAGCGTCTACGTCGAGGGGCGAAAGGTCGGCAGCGTCCCGCTCGGCGCCGGGCGCGCGGTCCCGGAGGCAAGCTCCCTCGACCGCGCCCGCGCCTTCCTCGCAGACAACTGGATACTTATCGCCGCGGGGTTGTTCGTGATACTCATGATCGCGTTGATCCTGCGGTACCGAGCAGTCCGTAGGAAGGAAGCGAGGAGAGAAGTCTGGTGATCGCCAAGTGATCCTTACCGTCACCCTGAACGCGGCGATCGACCGCACCGTCGCCGTGCCCAACTTCCGGCTCGGCCACCGCCACCGCTCGGTCGAGAGCCGCACCGTCGCCGGCGGCAAGGGGATCAACGTCGCCCGCGCCCTCAACCTGCTCGGCCGCCCGGTGATCGCGACCGGCTTCGTCGGCGGCCCGACCGGCCGCCGGGTGCTGGAACAGCTGCACGACGAATCGGTCCTCACCGACTTCATCCCGATCGCCGCGGAGACCCGGATCAACCTCGCGGTGATCGATCCCACCTCGGGCGAGCAGACCGAGATCAACGAGCGCGGCCCCGCGGTCAGCGCCGAGGAGGTGAAGCGGCTCTTCGACCGCATCGCCTACCTGGCCGGGGGCGCCCAGCTCTGCGTCCTCGCCGGCTCGGTGCCGCCGGGGGCCGGGGACGACCTCTACGCCCGCCTCGTCTCCGACCTCAGCCGCCGCGGCGTCCCGGTCGTCCTCGACGCCGAGGGCGAGGCGATGCTCGAGGGGGTGCGGGCGGGGGCCTCGATGGTGACGCCGAACGAGCGCGAGGCCGAGGAGCTGGTCGGCCAGGAGTTCGCCGACCGCAGCGACCTCGCTCAGGGCCTGCTGGAGCTGGTGCGGCTGGGGGCGAGCGAGGCGGCGATCACCCGCCCCGACGGCTGCGTCGCCAGCGTCCGCGAAGGAAATTCCCGCAGGTTGCTGGAGGTTCACACCGAGCCCCTGGAGCCGGTCTCGACCGTCGGCTCCGGGGACGCCTTCCTCGCCGGCTACGTCGCCGCCCGCTACGAGGGCCGCTCGGCAGAGGAGTGCTTGGCTTACGGAGTGGCTTGCGGGGCGGAGTCGACGCAGCACTTCGGCGCCGGCACCGTCGACCGCAACCAGGTCGAGAGGCTGCTGGGCGAGGTCTCCGTGCACGATTTGGAGGTCCCCGCCGAAGTGTAGGCTGGCTAGTTCAACGCCAGCCCTTGGAGGACTAACTTGGAAATCGAAATCGGCCGCGGCAAGAAGGGTCGCCGCGCTTACGGATTCGACGACATCGCGATCGTTCCTTCCCGCCGGACGCGCGATCCTGACGACATCGACATCAGCTGGACGCTCGGCCCCTACCGCTTCGAGCTGCCCCTGGTTGCCTCGGCGATGGACGGGGTGGTCTCGCCGGAGACCGCCGTCCTGACCAACGAGCTGGGCGGCCTCGGGGTCTTGAACCTGGAGGGGATCTGGTCCCGCTTCGAGGACGCCGAGGAGAAGCTGGAGGCGATCGCCGCCGCTCCCAAGCACGAAGCGACCCGGCTGATGCAGCAGATCTACACCGAGCCGGTGAAGCCGGAGCTGATCGCCAAGCGGATCGAGGAAATCAAGGCCCGCGGGGCGGTCGTCTGTGGCTCGCTGACGCCGCAGAAAGTGCGCGAGCACTACGAGGTGGCGGTCGAGGCCGGCCTCGACATCCTCGTCATCCAGGGGACGGTGATCTCGGCCGAACACGTCTCGACCACGGTCGAGCCGCTGAACCTGAAGGAGTTCATCGCCGAGGTGCCGGTGCCGACCGTGGTCGGCGGCTGCGCCTCCTACTCGACCGGGCTGCACCTGATGCGGACCGGCGCGGTGGGGGTTCTCGTCGGGGTCGGCCCCGGCGCCGCCTGCACCACCCGCGGCGTGCTCGGGATCGGCGTCCCGCAGGCGACGGCGATCGCCGACGTCGCCGCCGCCCGCGCCCAGCACATGCTGGAGACCGGCGAGTACGTCAACGTGATCGCCGACGGCGGCATGCGGACCGGCGGCGACGTCTCCAAGGCGATCGCCTGCGGCGCCGACTCGGTGATGATCGGCTCGCCGCTGGCCCGCGCCAAGGAGGCCCCGGGTCGCGGCTTCCACTGGGGGATGGCGACCTTCCATCCCTCGCTGCCGCGCGGCACCCGCGTCTCGACCAAGCAGGACGGGACGCTGGAGGAGATCCTCCTCGGCCCGGCCAAGGAGAACGACGGCACCGCAGTACAACCAGCCGCAGATGTACTGGAAGACGATCGGCACCTCGGTACGGACCGTCTTCGAGCACACCT